>JBNMGK010000469.1:0-1828 GCA_050872205.1 Enterocloster sp. | reverse complement strand
CTACAGCAGCAGCTTCCGGCGAAGAGACTGAGATCTTAGTTGCAGCAGCAGCAAGCTTAAAGAACGCTTACGAAGATAAGCTGATCCCAATGTTCGAAGAAGCAAACCCAGGCGTAACTGTAAAGGGAACCTATGACAGCTCAGGCAAACTGCAGACACAGATCGAGGAAGGTCTGGAAGCAGACGTATTCATGTCCGCAGCTACCAAGCAGATGAAGGCTCTGGATGAGGAAGGCATGATCGCTTCCGATACCATTACTGACCTGTTAGAGAACAAGATCGTTCTCATCGTTCCTACTGGAAATGAGAAGGGACTTGAGAAATTTGAGGATATCGAAAATGCAGACAGCAGCGCATTAGGTGATCCAGCAAGTGTACCAGCTGGACAGTACTCTGAAGAAGCTTTAACAAATCTGGGAATCTGGGATAAGATCCAGGATAAGGTAAGCTTCGGAACCAACGTAACTGAAGTATTAAACCAGGTAGCAGCAGCAAGTGCTGACGCTGGTATCGTATATGCTACTGACGCAGCAAGCATGGCTGATCAGGTAGAAGTTGTTGCAGAAGCTCCAGAAGGAAGCCTTGCAAAGAAGGTTATCTACCCGGTAGCTGTTGTTAAGAGCACCACTCATGAGGATGAGGCAAAGGCTTTCGTTGATTTCTTAAAGACCGACGATGCCATTGCTGTATTTGAAGAGTACGGTTTCTCTAACGCACAGTAACCAGACTTGAAAACGGGGTGCTGTAAAACGGATTACAGCATCCCATTTTTTAAAAAGAAAAGAGGTTCCAAATGGACTGGTCCCCAATTTTGATTTCCATGAAGACAGCCAGTCTGTCTATTTTTATCACATTTTTTATCGGGCTGTTTGCTGCCTGGGCAGTAGTAAGCCTGAAAAATGAAACATTAAAGGTGATCTGTGATGGTATCCTGACATTGCCTTTAGTCCTGCCGCCTACAGTAGCAGGCTTCTTTTTGTTATATCTTTTTGGTGTAAAACGTCCTATTGGACAGTTTTTTATTGAATATTTCAGCGTAAAGATCGCATTTTCCTGGATCGCAACTGTCTTAGCAGCTGTTACCATGTCATTTCCCTTAATGTACCGTTCTGCCAGAGGTGCTTTTGAGCAGGTAGACCAGAACCTGGTGGCAGCAGCCAGAACACTGGGAATGAGCGAATGGGCTGTATTCTGGAAGGTGCTGTTTGCAAATGCAACACCAGGTATCTTAAGCGGCGGTGTTCTTGCTTTTGCCAGAGGTTTAGGCGAATTTGGCGCAACTGCCATGATCGCAGGAAACATTGCAGGAAAGACCCGTACACTTCCTATGGCTGTCTATTCAGAAGTAGCTGCAGGAAATATGGATGCAGCTTATTCTTATGTAGCTATTATTGTTGTCATTGCATTTATTTCCGTTGTTCTTATGAACTGGGGCGCATTGATCCGCTCACGGAAGTTTTAAGACAAGGGGGTAAAAATAATGGCTGTTCAAACCGAACATTCTCTCCAGCTTGGAGTTGAAATAAAGAAAAAATTAAAAGAATTTGATCTGGATATCTCATTCAGTGCAGGAAAAGGATGCCTTGGTATTTTAGGTCCTTCCGGCTGCGGAAAGAGTATGACCCTTAAATCCATAGCAGGTATTGTTACCCCGGACAGCGGCCGTATTGCCTTACAGTACGCAAAAGGGGAAGCGGCCGGTGGAAGAGTCCTTTATGACTCTGCCTTAAAGATCAATGAAAAACCACAGATGCGCCGTGTAGGCTATCTGTTCCAGAATTATGCCCTTTTCCCAAATATGTCTGTTGAGGAAAACATTGCAGCCGGT
>JBNMGK010000502.1:0-1416 GCA_050872205.1 Enterocloster sp. | reverse complement strand
TGAAGCACTACACTGACTACAGATACGCCGTATTCCCTGCAGGGAACACCCAGGCGTGCGATGATCATAGGAGCATGGAGGTGGAGCTTTTCATTCATAATGGACACAGATTCCGGGTCGCTTATAATACAGCTGATAACAGCTAAACGGTCTTCCATGGGCGGGTACTCCTTTCAAACAGTTCATTTTTTCAAAATTTAAAAAAGCTATTAAAAAGTATAACACATGTTTAACTGTAAATAAATGGCAAGTGCCTTGCGCAACAGTAAGCGTAAGGATATAATGGGCATAAGAAAAAAGAAATACAATGTACGTGGAAAATGGGGAGGTAACTATGTCGGATACAGAATATGGAGCAGCGTTAAAACTTGGCAAGAAACAGTACCAGGATTCAGTGGCAAAGGGAGAATATCCCTATCTTCCAGTGCTGGATGAAGTTTTATCCTATACGGATATTGTATCCCAGGTACCTTTAGGAACCATGGATATTCCGCTGTCAAAGCTGGTGGGAACAAAAACAGCAGAACGGTCTATTTCCTTTGCAGGTAATTTTATGCCTCTTTTATCAGAACGCTCTGAATTTGCCATTAAATGGCTGAATCTTTACAATCACCAGGTAGAAGACGGGATCCAGGATCCCATTGTAGCTTATGAATTTATGAACCGTTTTTATGTTCAGGAAGGAAATAAGCGTGTCAGTGTTATGAAATATCTGGGGGCTTACAGTATTCCGGGAACTGTGATCCGTCTGATCCCAAAACGGACAGATGAGCTGGAAAACCGGCTGTATTATGAATTCCTGGATTTTTATAAGGTTTCTTCTAACTGTGATGTGTGGTTCAGCAAAGAAGGGCGGTACAGAGAACTTTTAAAATTAATGGGAATGAAGCCGGATCAGGTCTGGGAAGAAGAGGACCGGCTGTATTTCCGTTCTGCCTATGGCCGTTTTGCCAAGGCCTTTGCCATGGCCCATGGAGATCGTTTAAAGCTGACAGAGGGAGATGCATTTCTGGTCTATATTGAGGTTTATGGCTATGACAATGTAAAAGGCCAGACAGAACAGGAAATGTACCGGGCTCTTATGCGTATCTGGGAAGAGATCCAGCTGGCAAACAGAGGAAATGAGATCGAACTGATCCAGGATCCACAGGAGGTAGAGGAAGATAAGAAACCGGCTATTTTAAAATGGTTCATGCCTCAGGATGAGATACCAAATAACCTGAAAGTGGGCTTTATCTATGGAAGAACAGCAGAGACTTCCCGGTGGATCTATGGACATGAACTGGGAAGAATGTACCTGGAACAGGCATTTCCCGGAAAGCTTACTACTATGGTGGTAGATCATGTGGAAACAGAGGAAGATGTGGCAGCGGCCATTGAAAAAGAGGTAAAAGCCGGCTGCACCATTATTTTTAC
>JBNMGK010000010.1:0-23378 GCA_050872205.1 Enterocloster sp. | reverse complement strand
GTACAGCAGTTTTATGGATCTGTATGAATTTGTTACATCCATGGAATTTTTATTATTAATGTTCATTGTTCCGGCGGTAACTGCTTCTTCGATCAGCGGAGAGCGGGAACGCCAGACCCTGGATCTGATGCTGACCACCCGGATGAGCGCCGCACAGATCGTGGGAGGGAAGCTTTTAAGCGCTTTAAGCACTTTGCTTTTGCTCATCCTTTCCAGTTTTCCGGCGGTTGCCATGGTATTTGTATATGGCGGTATCACATGGACAGATGCATTTTCACTGATCCTCTGTTACGTGACAGTGGCATTTTTTGCAGGAAGCATCGGCATCTGTTTTTCCGCGGCTTTAAAGCGTTCTACCATTTCCACGGTAGTGACTTATGGAACGTTGATCGCAGTGGTTGCGGGAACCTATTTCATCAATCGTTTTGCTCTTTCTGTATCAGGAATGAGCCTGGATAAAACAACAGCGTATGCACTGGCAGACAGTGGGATGAGAGCCTCCTCAGGCGGTTTCTTTTACCTGTTCTTGTTCAACCCGGCGGTCACATTTATGGCGATCATCGGGGAACAGGCAGGAAGGGGAACACCTCTTGCAGAGGTGGTAAGCTATTTTGGCTTGTCAGAAGGCGGCTTTATCATTAAACACTGGATCGGCTTAAGCATTGTGCTCCAGCTGGCGGCAGGAGCAGCGCTGATCGCAGGAGCGGTCCATTTTGTAGAACCGGTAAAACGTAAAAAAACCAGAAGGGGGAAGAAATAAATGGGAATTATTAAAGCGGCAGCACATGCAGTTGGAACAGGCCTTGCGGACCAGTGGCTGGAGGCCCTGGAGCCGGACAATATGGGAGCACAGACTGTCTTTGCAAAAGGCGTTCAGGTGCGCAAGGGAAAAGGCGAAAATGGCAAAGGCTCTGATAACATGGTAACAGAAGGTTCTATTATCCATGTATATCCGGAGCAGTGCATGATCTTAGTTGACGGCGGCAAGATCGTAGATTACACAGCGGAGCCTGGATATTATAAGGTAAGCCTGGATACACAGCCGTCTCTCATGAATGGGTCTTTGGGAAAAGCTGTAAAGGAGTCTTTAGGAAGGATCCGTTTTGGCGGCGTTGCTCCTACAGCCCAGAAAGTATTTTACATCAATCTCCAGGAGATCCGGGGACTGAAATTCGGCACCAGAAATGCCATTAACTATTTTGACAGTTTTTATAACGCAGAGCTGTTTTTACGGGCCCACGGAACTTATTCTATTAAGATCACAGATCCGTTGAAATTCTATGCAGAGGTAGTTCCAAAGAACGCAGACCGTGTGGAAATGGAAGACATCAACGAGCAGTACTTAAATGAGTTCTTAGAGGCGCTGCAGACTTCCATTAACCAGATGTCAGCAGACGGCATCCGTATTTCCTATGTTCCGTCCAAGGGCATGGAGCTTGGAAAATATATGTCCAATGTGTTAGATGACCAGTGGAAAGAACTGCGCGGCATGGAGATCCAGTCTGTGGGAATTGCAAGTATTTCCTATGACGAGACATCCCAGGAACTGATCAATATGCGCAACAAGGGCGCTATGTTAGGCGATCCGTCTGTAAGAGAAGGCTATGTGCAGGGCACCATTGCAGAGGGCTTAAAGAATGCGGGAAGCAATTCAAACGGCGCTATGGCCGGATTTATGGGAATGGGCTTTGGAATGCAGAACAGCGGCGCGTTTATGGGCGCAGCGTCCTCTACCAATATGCAGCAGATGCAGATGAACCGGCAGATGCAGCAGGGGCAGCAAATGGGCTACGGAGCAGGAAATGGCGGTGTCCAGGGCGGACAGATGGGCTATGGCGCAGGAAACGGCGGCGTTCAGGGCGGACAAATGGGCTATGGAGCACAAAATGCAGGCGCCCAGGCAGCCCAGCCGTCACAGGCACCGAGACAGCCGTGGATATGTCCTGCCTGCCATGTGGAAAACACAGGCAAATTCTGCAGCGAGTGTGGAAAACCAAAGCCAGCGGCAGAATGGACCTGCCCGGCCTGCGGTACTGTTAATAAAGGCAAGTTCTGCAGTGAATGTGGAAATCCAAGAGGAGAAGCTTAAATATGGGGATCATAACATATAAATGCCCCAACTGCGGCGGCGGGCTGACATTTAATGCAGGAAAACAGAAATTCAGATGTGAATTCTGCCTTTCAGAGTTTACCCAGGAAGAACTGGACGAGATTGAAAAAAGAGAACTTAAGAAAACGGAAGGTAAGACAGAGCCCCAGGAAGATACAGTAAAAAAATCCGGTGTAAATGGAAAAATAACCGGAAAAGTAGTGGGAATGCACACTGTTAAGAAGCCCCAGCCTGTTGAAGGAGAACAGGCTGCTGAAGGGCCGCAGGCTGTGCATAAAACACGGACAGCGGCTGCTGCGGCAGGCACATTTGGAAGCGCGGGCCAGAAAGCGGCAGCGCCTGAAAGTACAAAGCA
Organism: Enterocloster sp.; assembly: GCA_050872205.1. Classification (GTDB taxonomy): domain Bacteria; phylum Bacillota; class Clostridia; order Lachnospirales; family Lachnospiraceae; genus Enterocloster. The sequence continues at coordinate 20,913 of JBNMGK010000010.1, read as the reverse complement.
GAAAGCAGCTGTATCTGAAAGCACAGGCCGGGAAATGACAGATACCACTGGCAGCACAGGAAAGAAAAAGACAGTTACTCCTATCATGTATAACTGCCCAAGCTGTGGGGCCCAGATCGTTACGGATGACACTACGGCGGCTTCCTTCTGTTATTACTGCCACAATCCCATTGTCCTGGAAGAAAGACTGCGGGGGGATTTTAAACCTGACTATGTGATCCCATTCCAGATCGATAAGAAAAAGGCACAGGAGATCTTTACACAGTGGATCAGCAAAAAGAAATATGTGCCGGATTATTTTTATTCTCCCAGCCAGATCGAAAGCATGACCGGTGTGTATTTCCCATACTGGCTTTATAGCCGCCAGGTAAAAGGTGACCTGCAGGCAGAAGGAAAAACAGTCCGGGTATGGGATATGGGCGGCCTGCGCTATACAGAGACCAAAGTCTATGATATTTCCAGACAGGGGGATATGGATGTAAATTCTGTAGCCAGAAATGCCTTAAAAAAGGCTAACCGAAAGCTGATCGACGGTGTTCTGCCTTACCGTCTGAATGAGAAAAAAGACTTTTCCATGGGCTATTTATCCGGATTTATGGCAGAGAACCGGGATATGGAAAAAGACAGCTTTGTAAAAGAGGTCAAAGATGAAGTGCGGCAGTTTGCATTATCCAATCTGAAAAACCAGGTCAGCAATTATACCAGCCTTCAGATCAGAAAGAATGAGGCAGAACTTACAGGGGAAGTCTGGGCCAATGCCCTTTTACCTGTATGGACTGTAACTTATAATGATAAGGCGAGAGGTAAGATCTACTATTTTGCTTTAAACGGACAGACGGGAAAAATATGGGGAGAGCTTCCGGTGGATAATAAAAAGCTGGCAGTTTTATTCTTAAGCATTTTTATCCCTGTATTTATCATACTGCTGTTTATAGGATATTGGATCTAAGGGGAAGAGAATGATGATAAAATTAAAAAGATCCAGATGGATAAGCGCGTTGTTCTTAAGCTGTACGCTTACAGCAGCTATGGCCTTTCCTGTATCTGCTTTCCAGACGCAGGAAACGGATACAGTGGATGCAGACAGCGAAATGCGTGTTTTTGACCAGGTGGGATTATTTACAGAAGAGGAACTGGGACAGTTAGAGTCTGCTGTGGCAGACTGCAGGGAAAGCACAGGCATGGACGTGGTCATTGTCAGTGACTATGCCCAGGAAGATGCCACTGCAGAAGAATATGCCGATGATTTTTATGATTACGGCGGTTTTGGAACAGGTAAAAATGCGGACGGCGTGCTGCTCCTTTATTATATGGACGGCCCGGAAGAGTCTGGCGGCGAATGCGCTGTTTCCACTACCGGCAAAATGAAACTGGTGCTGACAGATGACCGCATCGACAGCATTTTAGATGATGTGTATGACGAACTGAGCGGACGGGATTTTGTGACTGCCACCACCCGTTTTCTGGATGATGTTGACTACTATGTAGACCAGGGAATAGAAGACGGCCAGTATACCTATGACCGGGATACAGGAGAGATCGTCTATTATCACAGTATAAAATGGTATGAAGCAGTAGTGGCAGCGGCTGTTGCCGGCTTTTTAGCTTTTTCCGTATGCCAGAATATTAAACGTCGCTATGCCATGAAGCAGAGCGGCAGGGAGGCAGCTAATTCCCTCCAGGCTTACCGTGCAGACTGTGCCTTCCATTTCTCTGTTACCGGTGATAAATTGCTCAACCAGTATACACGCACCACCCGTATTCCGAAAAATACATCCAGTGGAGGCGGCCGCAGCTCCTCAGGAAGTTCTTCAGGCCGCAGCACCGTACATACCTCCAGCAGCGGAAGAAGCCACGGAGGCGGAAGCAGGCGGTTTTAAGATCTTTAAAGGATCTTTGCCGGGACTGACACATTTATAAAGCATTGGCGTATGTTGATAGTAGACGCATCCCGCTGCTGGCTTTGCAGTGCACAGACAGCAACGCACCAGCTGATGCTTTATATAGATCTCTCAGGCTCCGGAACCTGGACGGCAGGGCTGTAAGGCTCTGCCTGGTACATAGCCCAAAGAGGCGCCAGGATGAGAAAGGAACTGGAGTCTGCCAGGTCACAGGATGCAGCATCAGAGGAAAGACATGAATTATACCTATATACTCCACTGCGCAGACGGGACACTGTACTGCGGATGGACCAATGATCTGAAAAAACGGCTCCATGCCCATAACAGCGGCACTGGAGCCAAATACACGAAATCCAGAAGGCCGGTGACACTGGCCTATTATGAAGCCTTTGAGACAAAACAGGAAGCCATGAAGCGGGAATACGCAATAAAAAAGCTCCCCCGGAAGAAGAAGGAGGAGCTGATCAGTCATGGCTGCAATATGGACATGCCTGCGGTTTCGGAAAACCAGGTCTACGCCACAAACTGATACATCATCATATAGTGGCAGAGACTGCCGCCCATGACGAACAGATGAAAGATCTCATGGGAGCCGAAATAGCGGTGTCTGGAGTTGAAAATGGGCAGTTTCAATGCATAGATAACACCGCCTACAGTATAGATAATTCCCCCTGCCAAAAGCCAGGCAAAACCTCCTGCAGGAAGGGCAGCAATGATCTTGGAGATAGCCAGGATGCACACCCAGCCCATGGCAATATAGATCAGGGAAGAAAACCACTTGGGGCAGGTGATCCACAGGGCGTTGATGATAATGCCAACAAGTGCAATGCCCCAAACAAGGCCAAGCAGGCTCCAGCCGGTGTGGTCACCTAAAACGATGAGGCAAACCGGGGTATAAGTTCCGGCAATGAGGACAAAGATCATCATATGGTCCAGCTTGCGCAGACGCTTATTAATAACAGGAGAAATATTCAGTGTATGGTACAAGGTACTAGCACCATACAGACAGATCATACTTAAAATGAACACAGCCAGTGCTGCCAGATGCAGGTAGCCTGGCGTTTTTGCTGCTTTGATCAAAAGTGGAACAGAAGCAATGGCAGCAGCCACCATGGCGATCAGGTGGGTAATGGCGCTTCCCGGATCTTTCATACGGCAGATGTTTCTTTTTATCTTTGCACTCATAGCAGATACCTCCTTAAACATATACTATAAGTTTTGAAAACTTTTATATGTAGTAATCAATACTACGTATCATTACAGTTAATACTATACAGTTTGTTTGGAAATTATGCAAGGCTTTTGGTATAATTATTTTTAGAATATCCTGAGAGAAAATTTTAATAAAAGGGGAATACATAATATGCTGAACATATTATATGAAGATAAAGACATAATAGTAGCGGTAAAGCCTGCAGGTCTGGAGTCCCAGAGCGGAAAAAGCTTTGCTCCGGATATGGTCAGTGAGATCCGCAAACACCTGGCGGCTCATCCACAGGATATCCACAAATTAACAGTGAATAAATCCACAGCCAGCCGTAATCCACAACCGCCCTATGTAGGAGTTATCCACAGACTGGACCGTCCTGTATCAGGTATCATGGTTTATGCCAAAAACCAGAAGGCTGCAGGTGCCCTTAGTACAAGCCTTCAGCAGGGAAAAATAGAAAAATGGTATCAGGCAGTGGTATGTGGAAAACCTGTGGATAACCAGGGGACATATGTGGATTATCTTAAGCAGGACAAGAAAAATAACCGTTCACAGATTGTGGATAAGTCAGATCCGGAAGGAAAGAAAGCAGAACTGGAATACAGAATGTTAAATTGTATACAGGATGCAGAAAAAGAAGGGGAAACATTAAGCCTGGTGGAGATCAAACTGATCACAGGAAGACACCACCAGATCCGGGTCCAGTTTTCCGGCCATGGGACACCTCTTTATGGGGACGGAAGATATGGGAACAGTGAAAATGGGAACAGGCGCAGTCTGGCGCTTTGCGCCTGCAGGCTTAAATTTAAGCATCCGGTGACTGGAAAGAATATGGAATTTCAGATAAAGCCGGATACTGGGGCGTTCCGCCTGTTCCGTTCAGAAAAAAATAGCCTGAAAGTTATAATAGTTCAGCCCCGGAGTTTCCGGGGCTGATTTGGTATAACCATATATTTCCTGAAATCTGCCATTGGCAGATCTGGTATAGCTGTATGTTGCCAATAACCAGCTACTGAAAAGGTGGGGCATATTTTGATCTGTTATGACAGGCGCAGTGCCCAGTCCTTGCAGTCCCACACATCCGTAGCCAGACCTTCATAAAATTCCGGTTCATGGCAGATGAGAAGGATACTTCCTTTGTAAGTCTTTAAGGCGCGTTTTAATTCTTCTTTTGCGTCTACGTCCAGGTGGTTGGTAGGCTCGTCCAAAAGAAGAACATTAGTCTCACGGTTGATCAGTTTGCACAGGCGCACTTTGGCCTGCTCGCCGCCGCTTAATACACGGACCTGGCTTTCAATGTGCTTGGTGGTCAGACCGCATTTTGCGAGGGCAGAGCGCACCTGATACTGGGTATAGGACGGGAATTCCTTCCAGATCTCATCCAGACAGGTGGTAGTATTGCCGGGAGCCATTTCCTGCTCAAAATATCCGATCGAGAGGTAATCACCCAGTTCCACAGAACCGTTTAAAGCAGGTGTCAGTCCCAGGATACTCTTTAAAAGAGTGGTCTTTCCAATACCATTTGCACCTACCAGGACTACCTTCTGTCCACGTTCCATGGTCAGGTTTAATGGGCGGGAAAGGGGCTCGTCATAGCCGATGATCAGGTCTTTGGTCTCAAAAATATATTTGCCTGGAGTGCGGGCTTCCAGGAAATTAAATTCTGGCTTTGGTTTTTCCTTTGCCAGCTCGATGACTTCCATTTTATCCAGTTTCTTCTGACGGGACATAGCCATGTTTCTGGTGGAAACACGGGCCTTGTTTCTGGCAACGAAATCTTCCAGTTCAGCGATCTCCTGCTGCTGGCGCTTATAGGCAGCTTCTAACTGGGCCTTCTTTACAGCGTAAACTTCCTGGAACTTGTCATAATCACCTACATAGCGGTCCAGACGCTGGTTTTCCATGTGGTAGATCAGGTTGATAACGCTGTTTAAGAATGGGATATCATGGGAGATCAGGATAAAGGCATTTTCATATTCCTGAAGATACCGTTTCAGCCATTCAATGTGCTGGACATCCAGATAGTTGGTAGGCTCGTCAAGGAGCAGGATATCCGGCTTCTGGAGCAGCAGCTTTCCAAGAAGGACTTTGGTTCTCTGACCGCCGGAAAGTTCCGTTACGTCACGGTCCATGCCAATCTCATCCAGTCCCAGAGCACGGCCAACTTCCTCTACTTTGGAGTCGATCACATAAAAATCATGCGCCATTAAAAGATCCTGGATCGTGCCCAGTTCTTCCAGCATGGCGTTCATTTGCTCTTCGTCAGCCTCTCCCATATGGTCACAGATATGGTTCATCCGCTCTTCCATTTCAAAAAGAGGAGCAAAAGCGCTTTTTAACACTTCACGGATGGTCATTCCCTTTTCCAGGACTGTATGCTGGTCCAGATAGCCAACATTTACATTCTTCGCCCATTCCACCTTGCCTTCGTCAGGCATCAGTTTTCCGGTGATGATATTCATAAAAGTGGACTTGCCTTCACCATTGGCACCCACAAGACCGATGTGTTCTCCCTTTAAAAGCCGGAAAGACACATCCTGAAAAATAGCCCGGTCTCCAAAACCGTGGCTTAAATGCTCTACATTTAATATACTCATTCAAAACTCCTTATAAAACACTTACAAAATAATAGATAGTAGCACAGATAAGCCCATTCTACATGAGAAAGTGGGCTGTGGCAACCGGTTTTTCATGGTTTACAAGAGGTCCGACTTCAAAACAAAATGATTTTTATCTGTCTCTAATATACCTTCTTTTCGCATTTTACTAAGCTCTGCTGACATAGCGCTGCGGTCGATGCTCAGGTAGTCAGCTAACTGTTGTCTGTTAAAAGGAATATAAAAGTCCTGGCTCCCGGCTTTGGCAGCCTGGAAGGACAGATAGGATAAAAGCCGGCCGCGGATGGATTTGGATGAGGTGTGGAAGATGCGGCGGGACAGGTTTAGATTTTTCTGGGAAGAGATATACAACAGGTTCTGAACTAAGCGGCTGTGGTGGGAACAGGCAGAAGGACAGGTGGTAAGGACCCGGCCTGTATCCAAAAACAGGATGCAGGAAGGTTCTGCAGCAATGGCCGAAACCATAAGTGGCTCCCCGGGAAGACAGGCGTAGCTTTCTGCAAAGGCAAAACCGGGACCAACACTTTCCAGCACGCTTTTATTGCCCCAGAGATCATCATTTTCAATCTGGACCCGGCCAGTAAGGACCAGTCCAATGGAATGGATCACATCTCCGGCGTGGAAGATGATCTCACCTTTTTCATATTCCTTTTCCTCTGTGCCCAGGCACTGGAGCATGGCTTCGATTTCTTCAGGGTCAACATCTTTAAATAAGGGTGCATTTTCCAGCAATTTAAGATCCATTTTTTCTCCTTTTGTTGTCAAAACAACATACTTTTGCTGGTGATTGTAGTATATTCCTTGTATAATGTCAAGGAGGTACAAAAATGATACGTAGGATCGTTCATATTGATGAAGAAAAATGTAATGGCTGCGGCCTCTGTGCCCAGGCCTGTCACGAAAGCGCCATTGGAATGGTAAATGGCAAAGCGAAATTATTAAGAGATGATTATTGTGATGGTTTAGGCGACTGCCTTCCAGCCTGTCCTGCAGGCGCCATTTCCTTTATAGAAAGAGAAGCAGCTGCATATGATGAGGCAGCGGTACTTGAAAATAAGAAGAAAAAGGCAGCAGCAACGGCTCATCCGGCACCAATGGGCGGATGTCCGGGAACCCGTATGCGTCAGATGAACCGCAGAAACCAGGAAACAGACCAGACAGAGGAAAACGGTTCCAGTGCAGCAACCGTCACTTCCCAGTTAAGCAACTGGCCGGTACAGATCAAACTGGCGCCTATCAAGGCACCATACTTTGACCAGGCAAAACTTCTGATCGCAGCAGACTGTACCGCTTATGCCTACGGAAACTTCCATAAGGATTTCGTCAAGGGCAAAGTAACACTCATCGGATGTCCAAAGTTAGATGACTGCGATTACAGCGAAAAGCTGACAGATATCATTGCTGCCAATGATATCAAGAGCGTCACTCTGGTGCGCATGGAAGTTCCATGCTGTGGTGGTCTGGAGCAGGCGGCCATTAAGGCTTTAAAGAACAGCGGAAAGTTTATTCCGTGGCAGGTAGTGACTATTTCTATTGACGGTAGGATACTGGATTAAAAGGAGGAAACAAAAATGGCATTTATTAAAAACATTGAACATGAAACCGTACTTCCATTAGCAGAGCAGGTAACTGTACAGCCTGGACAGATCGTCAGCCGTACACTGGCTCAGAATAAGGCAGTGAGCGTAACCTTATTTGCCTTTGATAAAGGCGAGGAGATCAGCACCCATGACTCCACAGGCGATGCCATGGTACAGGTACTGGAAGGAAAAGGCAAATTTACAGTAGGTGGAAAAGAGCATTTCTGCTGCGCAGGTGATGTTCTTATTATGCCTGCAAAGGTTCCTCATGCTGTTTATGCAGAAGAATCTTTTAAAATGTTATTAACCGTTGTATTTCCAACAGAGCAGGAGTAAAAATGGGATCTCAGGGAGAGAAAAAGTCAGCTGACATTCTTACAGGAGCGTTGATCGGACTTGCCCGGACCACATACAGTCATTTAAAGACAGAAAACACAGACAGGGTGGTAACATGGGCCCTGTCTGTTTTGGTACGACCGGATGCAGACGAAAAAGAGCTTGAAAAGCAGTTAGAGCAGGTAAGAGCCGAAAAACTGGCAGTTGCCCCAGGCTGTGCTGCCTGCGTGGCAAAATGCGGAAATACAGATGATTACGATATGAACCGCCTTTGGAACGGACCAGATCAGGTACGTTCTCTTAAAATACGCCTGTTTTCAGGGCTTAAAAAAACAGGCAGAGATGCCTTTAAAGCCATTGAAAAAGGAAATGATAAGGATGATCATTTTCAGGATATTATGGCAGTTCTCTATAAGGGACTTTTTATCCTGGCAGAGGACTGGGAGCCTGAGGAGATACTGCCGGTTATCCAGGAAATGGATGAAGCGGAGATTTCAGTAAAGGAATTTTTGTAAACAGTATTACGGGGAATCAACTTGAATCGAAAGTACAAGTATGGTAAAGTAGAGTATATGACTGGACCGTGATCATAGTTACCCGGTAAGATAATGGGTAATGGTACTTAAGAAAAGAGGAGGAACCAAAGATGCCAAAGCGCAGTGAAGAGAACGACAGCAGGAAAATGCTGAAGCATCTTTCCGCTATTTTAGAAAAAAGCGGTGTTATCATATTTGAATACCATATAAAAACAGATACCCTGATACGTTACAATAAAGAACTGGAAGTAGAAGTGGAGATCCCGAAATATTGCGATTATCTAAGGGACAAAACCAGGATCTACCCAGATGACCGGTGGAAAGCCATTGAATTTTACAGCGGACGTATTAAAGGCCCCATTGATATCCGGGAAGTAGACGATGAAGGCTGTGTCTCCAGAAAACGTCTGGAGACAGTTTCCATTGCAGGAGAAGAGGGAGAACCGGGCATCCTTTTTGGTATGGTCATCGATGTGACTGGAGAGTGGCGCCAGGAAGAACGCTTAGAACAGGAACTGGGCCGGATGAGAGAAGCAGAAGCCCCCTGTAATGGCTGTGGCGGTTATCCGGAATATGACCAGGTAACAGGACTTCCCTCCTTTAACCGTTTCCGGGAAGAAATCGACAAAGTGATCTCAGACGGAAAAGGAGAAGGCTGTCTCTTAGTTTATACAGATCTTGAAAACTTCAAATACTTTAACCGGAAATACGGCTATGCAGCTGGAGACCAGCTGCTGCGTGAATTTACCGGTTATATTATTGATACCTTAAAAAAGCGTAATACAGCCCATTTTACCAGAGTGGTAGCAGATCAGTTCCTTTTGTTCTTTGAAGAAAAGTGGAATGACAGTTCCATAGAGGCTATTAAACGCATTAACAACGGATTTATTGAACGTCAGCAGAGAAAATACCCGGAGGCAAAGCTTCGCCTGCGTACCGGTGTATATAAAGTGGAAAAAGAATGTGACGGTGCTTCCGTTGCCATTGATGCAGCAAACTATGCAAGACGTCAGATCCAGGACAATTCCCCTGAAACAGTCTGTGTGTATGATAAGACCATGGCAGATCACCAGAATATGGAAAATGAGATCGCCACAGGAATTGATAAAGCGATTAAAAACCGGGAATTTAAAGTATATCTCCAGCCCCGTTTTTCCTTGACAACAGGAAAGATCGTAGGTGCAGAGTCTTTGGTACGCTGGCAGCGGGAGGACGGAACATTGCTTCCACCGGACAGCTTTATTCCGGTTTATGAGAAAAATGGCCGTATCATTGACCTGGATTTTTATATGTTTGAAGAAACAGTAAAACTTCTGGCAAAGTGGAAAGAACAGGGAATTCCACAGCGCCTGATCTCTATTAATGCTTCTGCCCTCCATGCCCAGAACAGTGATACCATTCACCGATATACCACTATTTTGGAAAAATACGGTGTGGACCCGGCTCTTACGGAGTTAGAGCTGACAGAGACAGCCACCGTTTCTGATTATGACCATGTAAAACAGCTGTTTGCAAAGCTTCAGACAGCCGGTTTCAGAACTGCCTTAGATGATTTTGGAGCAGGCTATTCTGTATTAAATACAGTAATCGATATTCCGGTAAACACAGTAAAAGTAGACCGGGCTTTTATTAATAACTGTGAGACGACTCATAAAGGTATCTATTTCCTTCGTGAGATCATCAACCTGTTAAAAGGTCTTGGCTATCATATTGTATGTGAGGGAGTTGAGACACCAGAACAGGCGTCCATCCTTAGAAATACCATGTGCGATGAAGTACAGGGATACTGGTTTTCTCATCCGGTACCAGTAAATGAATTTGAAAAAATGCTGCAGGAGGGGCGGTAGTGGGATGTTCTCTCGGAGCCTTTCATGTACTTGCTTTTGTGGCCGATTTTCCGCCAGTCGCACCCGAATTTCATCAATGTACGCACCACGTACGTCTCAGAAATTTGGGCACAACTGACAAAAAATCTTCTCACAAAATCAAGCACAAAAAGGCTCCGAGAGAACATCATCTGCGCCGCGCCTCCTGCAGCCATGTTACGGCCTTTTTATAATTTTCTTTACTATAGCAGATCTTGCCCTTTTCCAGGGAAATATACCCCTCATCCTTTAACTGACTGATGGTGCGGTTTAATGTTTTTACGTTGATGCTGGTTTCGTCCTGCAGCTGCTGTCTGGTCAGATTGATCTTATAAAGAAGTCCGTCAGGCTGCTCCTCAATATGAAGGGACTGCCCGTGCTTTACAATATAATCTAAAAGCAGAAAGGTAGGCGGATAGAAAAGCTTTGTGCCGCTGTTGGAAGAAGAACGGTAAAGCTTAAATGCCACATGACTGGAGACTAAACGAAGGAAATTAAGGTCTTCAGAAAGCCAGCGCTCTGCATCTTTTCTTGAAAAGTAGGCGATCACATTGTCTGTAACAGCCTCAATGGTCACAGAAGGATTAGGCTGCTTCGCCAAAATGGTCACTTCTCCAATAAAGGTAATAGGCTGATTTCGCTCGATCATGTAAATATTGCCGTTTTCCATTTCATTGATCACCCGGTTTTCACCGGAAACAATGATCCCAAAGCAGTTTAATGGCACATCCTTCTGGTGGATAATGGTTCCTGCAGGGTGGATGCGTACGGTACACCTTGAACGGATGTCCTTTGGCATAAAACGAGTATATTCCTTTAACATTGGATATTTTTCTTCCAGTTCACTTAATGTCATAAGAAATTCTCCTTTTTGGGATCCGACTTTTTTAAATTATATCAAATTTACGGGGAAAATACAAATTTCAAAAAGGTTCAGCAATTGATTTTATGTTGGAAAATTTTGGTAATTAATTTCTATAAAATAAATAGTCGAAAAACAAGGACATATGAGCACTTTTGTTAGAATAAAATTTCAACAACTTATTACATATTATTAGTATAATTAATAATAAGAAGTGCTCAAATGTCCTTTTTTTATAAATGGATTTTCGCTAGAATAACGTTATCAAAAAACAACCCCACAAAAAATGATAAAACTTACGCAAAGGAGAAATCTTATGGACAAGTACATGTATCCTTCCCTTAAGGCCCGTATCCAGGCTGAGTACAAGATCTACCTGCTGGCATTTCTTTTTATTGCTATTGCGGATAAGATCGGACAGATCAAGATCCCATTTGGTCTTGGAACCTTTATTCTCTTCCCGATTTTCTATTCCCTGATTCTTGGTATCCTTTCCGGACCTCAGGTTGCTAAGATCGTGCAGTCCAAAGAAGTAAAAGCCGCATCCAAACTGGTTATTGTAGCCATCTGTCCATTTATTGCAAAGCTGGGCATCAATGCAGGCGCCAGCATTGAAACCGTTATCTCCGCAGGACCGGCCCTGATCTTACAGGAGTTTGGAAACCTGGGTACTATTTTCCTGGCAATGCCTTTAGCTTTAATGCTTGGTCTTAAGAGAGAGGCTATTGGCGCAACTCATTCCATTAACCGTGAAACAAACCTGGCTCTGATCACTGATATGTATGGACCAGATTCAGCAGAAACCCGTGGCAGCCTTTCTATTTACGTAGTAGGCGGTATGATCGGTACCATTTACTTTGGTTTTATGGTTTCTGTTATTGCTTCCCTTAATATTTTCCATCCATACGCACTGGGCATGTCATCCGGCGTTGGCGCAGGAATCATGATGGCAAGTGCAACTGCTGTTCTTACAGAGATCTATCCGGCAATGGCAGACCAGATCTCAGCACTGGCAAGTGCCAGTGAGACGATTTCCGGTATTGACGGTATTTACATGGCGATCTTCATTGGTATTCCGTTATGTAACTGGCTGTATGCCCGCTTAGAACCGGTTCTTGGTCATCTGGGCGAGAAGAAACACAAAAACAACTAATTCTGGAGGAAAGACATATGAGATATATTGAATGGGCATTTTTATTTCTGTTATCCGGCCTTGGCATTGCCCTGGCAAACTTTGTAGGCTTTCATGTAGCATTTACTGACTCTCTTCCAGGTGTGTGCATTCTGCTGGTGATCGCCATTGCAGGTGTTGCAGTAAGCAAAGTAGTTCCTTTAAAGCTTCCTATTGTTGCGTATGTTTCCATTATCGGACTGTTAGCAGCATCACCTATCTCCCCATGCCGTGAATTTGTCATTGCATCTGCAGGAAAGATCAATTTTACCGCACCTCTTACCATGGTAGGCGCATATGCCGGTATTTCTATCAGCGACCAGATCCACACATTCTTAAAGCAGGGCTGGAAGATGATCCTCATTGGTGTATTTGTTATGACAGGTACCTTTGTATTCTCAGCAATTATTGCTCAGGTGGGATTAATGGCTACAGGAGCGATCTAGGAGGTCAATATGGCTGATTTACGTATTACCCATGTATCCGTTTTAACAGAAGACGGAAGGATTTTAAAAGACCAGACAGTAGAGGTAACAGAGGGACGCTTTTCAAAGATCGCCCCTGCCTCTGAAAACAGTCCAAAACTGGAAAAAACTGGAAATCATACAGAACAGGTTTTAGATGGACGTGGCAAGCTTTTAATGCCTGGTCTGGCAGACTGCCATATGCATACAGGACAGCAGCTGTTAAAGGGGCGTGTATTAGATGAGCTTCCTATGATCTGGACCCGCATCATGCTTCCTTTTGAAAGCACTCTTACACCGGAAAAAATGAAGCTGAGTGCCCAACTGGCTGCTCTGGAAATGATCAGATCCGGCACCACTGCTTTTATTGACGCAGGAAGCTACTATATGAAAGAAGCAGTGAAGGTCTATGACCAGGCGGGACTGCGGGGAATACTTTCCCTTTCCACTATGGATGAAAAAGGGCTTCCAGAGTCTATTGCAACTACAACAGAAGAAGCAGTCGCCCTGGCAGATGATTTTTATGAGTTTTGTGGGGAATATAAAAGACTGAAACCGGCCTATGCCCTGCGTTCCCTGATCTCCTGTTCTGAAAGCCTGATCCGTCAGATCACAGAGCATGCAGAGGACTGTCAGGCACTTTTACAGGCCCATATGAACGAATATCCTGGAGAAGTGAATTTCTTCCTTCAGCGTGTCCAGATGCGTCCTTATGAATATCTGGATTCCCTGCATGTTTTAAGTGACCGCTTTATTGGTGCCCACAGCATCATGGTATCCGCTCACGAAAGATCCATCCTTCGTGACCGGGATGTAAAAGTATGCCACTGCCCATTCAGCAACTGCGGAAAAGGAGTTCCGGAAACACCGGCTCTTTTAGAAGATGGCATCTGTGTAGGACTTGGCACAGACGGTGCAGCCCACGGCGGCTTAAGCTTATGGAATGAAATGAAGATCTTCCGTTCCGTGATGAATGTAAAGCATGGTGTTGCCCAGAGCAATCCGGCTATTATGCCTGCAGCCCAGATCATTTCCATGGCTACAAAAAATGGCTACCATCTGATGAAAGAAGATGGCGGCGTAATCGCAGAAGGCAAAAAAGCGGACTTTATCACCATTAATACCATGCAGCCTCATTTATATCCTACTGGTAATCTGGTGAATACTCTGTTAGAATGTGTTACAGCGTCTGATGTCTGCGATATGGCTGTAGACGGCAGACTGCTGATGAAGGATCGGGAAGTTCTTACTCTGGATGAAGAAAAGATCCTTTATGAAGCAATGAAATACATGGAGGAAATAAATTCATGATCACAGGCATCACATTCTGGCTGATCGTAACAATGGCAAATCTGGTGGTAGGAGCCTGCGTAGGCTTAACGGGCGTGGCAGGATTCCTTCTGCCTATCACTTATACGTCTCTTTTAGGACTTGGCACAACAGAAGGACTGGCATTAAGCTTTGGAGCCTTTATTGTATCCGGGCTTTTAGGCTCTGTGAATTACCAGAAGGCGGGAAATCTGGACGTGAAATTTGGCCTTAAATTAAGCGTTGGAAGCCTGGTGGGAGCTGTTCTTGGTGTCCGCCTGAACATGCTGATCCCGGAGTCCGGTGTAAAGACGCTGTTGTATACAGTAGTCCTTCTTTCCGGCATCTCCATTCTTTTAAGAAAAGATAAAAAGACAGCTGACAGTGAGAAATCCGCAAAGGAGAGCGCGTTTGCCGGAAATCTTCCTGCTGTTTTAGGACTTGGCGCAGTCACCGGCGCCATCTGCGCTCTTTCAGGTGCAGGCGGTCCTGTGCTGGTAATGCCGTTACTTGTCCTTTTAGGTATCCCGGTACGTACAGCCGTTGGTGTGGCGTTATTTAACTCTATTTTTATTGGAATTCCTGCATGCCTGGGATATTTTTCACAGTGCATTTCCACAGAACTTATGAAAATATTGGCTGCAGCCCTGATATTTCACGGCATCGGTGTTTATTTTGGAAGTAAAAATGCAGTCCGCATCAATCAGACATTATTAAAAAAGGGCATTGCTGTGTTTTCAATCTGCATTGCTATCTGGAAGCTGTTTCTGTAAAAGGAAGCAGCTTTTGTTATTGTATCTGGACAGCAGCTTTTTTAAATGGGCTTGAAAAAACATGTGAAACTGATTAAACTGATTACATGAATGTATTATATAGAAAGACTGCAAATGGGATCTGTGTGGGGCGCTGCTACACATTAGATAACAAACTGGTGATACCGGACACCATAGAAGGACTTCCGGTAACAGAACTGGATACATATACATTGTCCCAGACTGTGCGAAGGCGGGAACAGCCACCGGCAGAATATGAAGGAGAGCCGGAAATGTGCGGCGAAGCCCTGGAGGAACTGACGCTGCCAGTGCATCTTAAAAAAGTAGGGGCATATGCCTTTTACAACTGCTTTCATTTAAAGAAGCTTTCCTGCTGCAGTACCATAAAAGACTGGGGTGCGGGGGTATTTACCGGCTGTACACAGATAAGTAACCTGGATATCCGCATTTCCCCGAAGGAAAAGTCCAGTTTTAAGGAGATCCTTTCCGAACTGCGGCAGATGCTGGTGGTGGATTACCGGGATGAAGAAGGAAAACTTCTGGCAAAGCTGATCTTTCCGGAGTTTTTTGAAGAGTCCATAGAAAATACACCGGCCCGTATTATAATGAGGGAAATGCATGGCTGCGGCCATATGTACCGGTATTGTTTTACCGGCACTGATTTTCAGTTCTGGGAATATGACAAGCTGCTGCCTACAGCGGAAATTTTAGAAAGCCCGGCTCTTGTATGCCGCATGGCTCTCTACCGTCTGTACTGGCCAAAAGGCCTGACACAGGAATGGAAAGAAGAATACTGGAAATACATCAAAAAGCATCCGGATGAGACGGCAAAAGGCCTGACAGAGCGGGGAGAAAGAGAGATCCTTTCCTGGCTGGCAGAGGCAAAAGAAACGGACTGTCAGATGTTAGAGCAGATGATCCAGGCAACTGCCGGAATGGGCAATGCCCAGGTCTCTGCGATCCTTATGGATGCGAGACACAGGAAAATGGAGATGCAGGCAGAAATCAAACCAAAGCCACATACCCGAACTTTCGAGCTATAGCTTTCAACGGGAATTGTTCCCGGTTTTCCCGCTTTTGCGGGAAGTATATACCAATGTTTCTCCCCGCCTTCAGGCGGGTGAGTATTACTTAATGTCCTCTCGGAATCTTTCATGCACCTGCCTTTGCGGCCGATTTTCTGCCAGTCGCACCCGAATTTCATCAACGTACGCACCGCGTACGCCTCAGAAATTTGGGCACAACTGACAAAAAATCTTCTCACAAAATCAGGCACAGAAAGATTCCGAGAGAACATCTTAAATTTATGGAGGAAAATCCCATGTCCAAGAAAACAAAAGCACAGGAATTACAGGAGCAGCTTACCTGGTCTGCTCCCCATATTGGAAAAGACGCACCAGACCACAAGGAAAAAGCCTTCAAATACTGCGAAGGCTACAAACAGTTCCTTAACGCAGGAAAAACAGAGCGTGAGTGCGTAAAAGAAGCCGTTCACATGTTAAAGAAAGCAGGCTATAAGCCGTTTGACCGCACTGCTTCCTACGAACCAGGAGATAAGGTGTATTATGTAAACCGTAGAAAAGCCATTATCGCAACTACCTTTGGCAAAAAGCCATTATCAGAAGGTCTGCACATCAACGGAGCCCACATTGACTCCCCAAGACTGGACTTAAAGCCAAATCCATTATATGAAAAAGAAGATATTGCCTACTTTAAGACACATTATTACGGCGGTATCCGCAAATACCAGTGGGGAACCATTCCGTTAGCGATCCACGGTGTTGTTGCAAAAAAGAATGGAGAGCTGACAGAAATCTGCATCGGTGAAAAAGAAGATGATCCGGTATTCTGCATCACTGATCTGCTGCCGCATCTGGCTGCAAAGCAGAACGAGCGCCCGCTGCGGGAAGGCTTAAAGGGAGAAGAATTAAACGTTGTTTTGGGTTCTCTTCCATATGAAGGAGAAGACATTAAAGATGCAGTAAAGCTTTCTATCCTGGCACTGCTTCATGACCAGTACGGCATTAAGGAAAAAGACTTCTTCCGCGCTGAATTTGAACTGGTACCGGCTGTAAAAGCAAGAGATATTGGTTTAGACCGCAGCCTGGTAGGCGCTTATGGCCAGGACGACCGTGTCTGCGCGTACACTGCGCTGACTGCAGAGATCGACACCAAAAAGCCGGAGCACACCACAGTGACCATTTTAACAGATAAAGAGGAGACTGGTTCTGACGGAAATACAGGTTTAAATTCCGATTACGTCCTTCATTATATAGAAGATCTTGCTTCTATGGAAAAGGTTCCTGTACGTGACGTATTAAAGGCTTCTTTATGCTTATCTTCTGACGTAAATGCAGCCTATGACCCAACTTTCCCGGATGTATATGAGGCCCGCAACTCCAGCTTCATCAACAAGGGCTGTGTTCTCACCAAATACACCGGCGCAAGAGGAAAAGGCGGTTCCAATGATGCCAGCGCAGAGACTATGGCGAAGGTTATCGGCATTATGGAAGACGCAGGTGTTTACTGGCAGGCAGGTGAGCTTGGGGCAGTAGATGCAGGCGGCGGCGGTACCATTGCCAAATTTGTAGCCCACATGGATGTGGATACTGTAGACCTGGGAGTACCGATCCTTTCCATGCATGCTCCTTTTGAACTTGCTTCTAAATTGGATGTTTACCATACATATAAAGCTTTTAAAGCTTTTTATGCATCATAAAGGATTGCATTATAAAATTTTTGGAAAGGCTTTTTTTTCCTGGCCTTGTATGGTATAACTATGTACAACGCTTGATAAAACTCTGTTTTTGTTTTTCTGGGACGGACAATAAGTTCTCTGAAAAACACACAAGCGAAAAGAATGAAAAGAAAAGGACATGCAACAATGAGAAAACTGAAATTATTATGTTTATGCGGTCTGACTGCAGCTGTTTTAATGACTGGATGCGCAGGCAGCACAGACACCAATGTAAACCTTGGTTCCGCTACACTTTCTGAGTACAGAGGAGTTAAGATCAATGTAGAAGCTCCGGAAGTAACAGATGAGGAAGTTGATCAGAAGATCCAGACAAACCTGACCCAGAATCCAAATGAGGTAGAGGTAGACAGAGCTGCAGCAGATGGCGATATTGTCAACATCGACTACAAGGGAACAAAAGACGGAGAAGCTTTTGACGGCGGTACAGCAGAAGGACAGGACTTAACTCTTGGTTCCAATTCCATGATCGATGGTTTTGAGTCTGGCCTGATCGGTACAAAGAAGGGCGAAACAAAGACTCTGGATCTGACTTTCCCGGAAGATTACAGAGAAGAATCTTTAGCAGGACAGGCAGTTCAGTTTGAAGTAACTGTAAATTCTGTAAAAGAAAAACAGGATGCAGTATTAGATGACGCATTTGTACAGAGAACCTCAGATTACCAGACTGTTGACGAGTACAAAGAAGGCATCCGCGCTGATCTGTTAGAACAGAAGCAGAAGACAGCAGAGCAGGAAATGGAACAGGATGTACTTCAGGATATTATTGACAATTCTGAGTTCAAATTCTCCAGAAATGGCTTATCTGTACGTTACAACCAGATGTTAAAGCAGTATACCAACCAGGCTAAGATGTATGGAATGACTCTTTCCCAGATGGCACAGGCTAATGGCATGGACGAGGCTGGATTTAAGGAATATATTTACTCTTCTGTAAAAGAAGCAGCTAAGAGAGAGATCGCAGTAAAAGACATTGCAGCAAAAGAAGGTCTTGATAACATTACAGACGAAGACATCGAAGCATTTGCACAGGCAAATGGAGCAAACAAAGATACCTTAGTAAGCCTTTATGGTGAAGATACTGTAAATGAGCAGGTTCTCCAGGATAAAGTATTAAGATTTTTAGCTTCCAATGCTGACAATGAAGCAGAAAATCCTGCAAAACTGTCTGAGCGTGAGATAACTGTTACTGAAACTGCAGCAGAGGAAACTTCTGCAGAAGAAACCAGTGAAGCAGCAGAGGAAACTTCCGAAGAAGAGACCACTGAGGCTGAGACCACAGAAGAGACAACCGCAGAAGAAACTACAAAAGCAAACTAAGATCAATATATAAGGAGGATATTATACATGCAGCTCTTAAAAGACAGAATCCGTAAGGACGGCAAGATCAAAGCAGGAAATGTGCTGAAGGTAGACAGTTTTTTAAATCATCAGATGGATATTAAACTGTTTGGGGAGATCGGAAAGGAATTCAAGCGCAGATTTGCGGATGTGGAAGTAAACAAGATCCTTACCATCGAAGCTTCCGGAATCGGAATTGCATGTATTGTAGCCCAGTATTTTGATGTTCCTGTTGTATTCGCAAAGAAGACACAGACCAAGAACATTGCAGGTGAAGTTTATACTTCCAAGGTAGAGTCCTTTACACATGGAAGAGTATACGACATCATCGTATCCAAGGAATTCCTTGGAAAGGGCGATAAGGTGCTTCTTATTGATGATTTCCTGGCAAACGGAAAGGCATTAGAAGGTCTGGCAGCTTTAGTAAGAGACTCCGGTGCTGAATTAGTAGGTGCTGGTATCGTTATTGAAAAGGGCTTCCAGGTAGGCGGAGATCTGATCCGTTCCGAAGGCATCCGTCTGGAGTCACTGGCTATTGTTGACAGCATGGATGAGGAGACAGGAACCATTGTATTCAGAGATGATGAATAATAACAGAACAAAAGCTTTATTTTTTGATATTGACGGAACCCTCCTGTCTGAAAAGACGCGGAGGGTTCCTGACAGTGCGAAAGAGGCACTGAAACAGGCAAGAGAAAAGGGACATATGGTCCTGATCAATACAGGCCGCGTATATCCTCATTTGTCCCAGATCCGCTCCCAGGTGGACGCAGACGGCTTCCTTTGCGGCTGCGGTACTTATGTGAGAGTCAATGACGAGGTATTATATCATCATGTGATCCCCCATGAAAGAGGACTGCAGATCAAAAGGGATATTGATGAATGCGGATTAGACGGTGTTTTAGAAGGCCTGGGCGGCTGCTATATGCACGAAACACCATCCCGCCTGCCACAGGTAGAGCGTGTAAAACAGTCTGTTAAGACTTCTGGCTGTCCCATGCCATGTTACTGGGAAGATGACAGCTTTGATTTTGACAAATTTTATATTGGTTCGGACGAAAAGAGCCGCTGTAAAGAGCTGTTTGGAAGAATGCCTGATATTGAGGTCATTGACCGGGAACAGGGTTTTTACGAATGCATTCCAAGAGGCCATTCCAAAGCAACAGCCATTGATCTGGTATTAAAGCACTATGGCATTGCAAAGGAAGATGCCTATGTGTTCGGTGACAGCAGCAATGATCTTTCCATGTTCCAGTATGCAGAAAACTGCGTAGTTATGGGAGATCACAGTCCGGTTTTGGAACCATATGCTACATTTATCACAAAAACAGTAGAGGATGACGGGATCGCCTATGCTATGAAAGAGCTGGGGATCATATAAATTATGAAACGAAAAACCTGGATCGCCAGTGCCCTGATGTATGCCCTTGTATTTCTGGTATGCTTCGGGGTACTGCACGTTTTTAAGAAAATAACAACGGCCGGAGACAGTACAGAATATACCACACAGGCCGCAGCAGATACAGATATTGTAATAGACGGTGCTGCAGAGGATGCAGACAGTAAAAATGGAAAAAACGACGGAAATGGGGAGACAGGACCGTCAGAAGATACAGACAAAATGCAGGAAGAGGATGGGGAAAAAGATACTCATATCAAACGGGAAACAGGCTACAAAGGCTGGAACAAGACTATAAAGCAGGTCTGGCCTGCTATTCCTGAAGAACTGCCTTATACGCCCCCAAAGATCATCCAGGCAACAGATGTTCATTACCAGAGCGCAGATGCAGAGGATGACGGAGCAGCCTTCCAGTTTTTTGTAGACCGCTGTGACGGCAAGGTAGTAAAATATCTTCCCCAGCTGTTGGACGCATTTATGGATCAGGTGATCGCAGAAAAGCCTACGGCCCTGGTGCTCAGCGGTGATATTACCATGAACGGGGAGAAGATCAACCATAAGGAACTGGCAGACCGTCTCCACAAGGTACAGGATGCCGGTATACCGGTTCTGATCATTCCGGGAAACCACGATATCAACAATCCCAATGCTGCTGTTTATTTTGGAGATGAGAAAACCTTCACAGACAGTGTTACACCGGAAGAATTTTATGATATTTACCATATGTACGGCTATGATCAGGCTATCAGCAGAGACAGTGCTTCTTTAAGCTATGTTTACCAGCTGGATGAGAG
>JBNMGK010000030.1:0-16053 GCA_050872205.1 Enterocloster sp. | reverse complement strand
CTGGATGAGATCATTGCAGTTGCAGATGGCATCATGGTAGCAAGAGGTGACATGGGCGTTGAGATCCCGGCTCAGGAAGTTCCTCACATCCAGAAGGAGATCATCCGCAAGTGCAACGAGGCATGCAAGACTGTTATCACAGCAACCCAGATGTTAGACTCCATGATCCGCAATCCAAGACCTACCAGAGCTGAGGTTACTGACGTTGCCAACGCTGTTTATGACGGTACTGACGCAGTAATGCTTTCTGGTGAAACTGCTATGGGTAAATACCCGGTTGACGCATTAAAGATGATGGTTTCTATCGTTGAAGAGACCGAAGCTTACTTAGACTACAGCGCATACCGCCGCCGTAAAGTAACAGAAGAGAACATGAAGAACATCTCCAATGCAGTTTGCTCCGCTTCTGTTTCTACAGCACATGATATTGGCGCTGATTACATTATCGCTCCAAGTATCACAGGATTTACTTCTATGATGCTTTCCAAGTGGAGACCGGCAGCACGTATCATCGGTATGTCCCCAAGCACTACAACTGTTCGTCAGATGATGCTTCAGTGGGGCGTAACACCTGTATGGTCCCGCCGCGCAGAAAGCACGGACGAGCTGATCGAAAACTCTCTGGAAGAGTTAAAGAGCAGCGGTATGATCAAGTCCGGTGATCTGGCTGTTATCACTGCTGGTATCGTTACCTACGCAAGACGCCATGAGGCAGCAACTGCTACTAACATTATGCGTGTGGTAAGTGTAGACTAATTAAAGAAAGTCAAAAAATCTTCTTGCAAGCAAGCTTGCATCAGATTTTTTACCTTTTGACTCTGGTATCACAAAATAATACTAGACAAAGAAGTCTGTCTGGGAGTACAATTATCCGCAAAGGAAATGGTACTCCCTTACAGGCTTCTTTTCTTTTACAGAGGTTATTCTGTAAAACTCAAAGAAACTGATATATATGCATAGAATATGCATAAAAATACCATTGCGTAAAGCAAAGATCCCCCACAGGGAAAGGAGATAAGATTATGGAAAAGAAACCATTTGTTACACTGGCGCAGGCAGAAGAGATCGCCAAGACCTATCCAACCCCATTTTATCTGTATGATGAAAAAGGTATCCGCGAAAATGTAAAACGTCTGAAACAGGCATTTTCCTGGAATAAGGGATACAAAGAATATTTTGCAGTAAAAGCAACACCAAATCCATTCATCTTAAAGATCTTACAGGAATATGGCTGTGGTACAGACTGCTCTTCTTTAACAGAGTTAATGATGTCAAAAGCCTGCGGTTTTTCCGGTTCCAATGTAATGTTTTCTTCCAATGATACTCCGCCTGAGGAGTTTGCTTACGCAAATGAAATGGGCGCGATCATCAATCTGGATGATTTTACCCAGATCCAGGTTTTGGAAGATACACTGGGATATATTCCAGAGACCATCAGCTGCCGTTTTAATCCAGGCGGTGTATTTAAGATCAGCAATGACATTATGGACAACCCGGGAGATGCAAAGTATGGTATGACTACCGAGCAGATCTTTGAGGCATTTAAGATCTTAAAGTCCAAGGGAGCAAAGAACTTTGGCATTCATGCATTTCTTGTAAGTAATACAGTGACCAATGAATATTACCCAATGCTTGCAAAAGTGCTGTTTGAGCTTGCTGTTAAGTTAAAAGAAGAGACTGGTGCCCATATCAGCTTTATCAACCTGTCTGGTGGCGTTGGCATTCCTTATCGTCCAGACCAGGAGCCAAATGATATTCTGGCTATTGGCGAAGGTGTACGCAAGGTGTATGAGGAAGTTCTTGTTCCTGCTGGAATGGGTGATGTATCTCTGTGCACAGAGCTGGGCCGTTTTATGTTAGGGCCTTATGGATGCCTGGTTACTAAGGCAATTAATGAAAAACATACTTACAAAGAATATGTTGGTGTAGATGCCTGCGCAGTAAACCTGATGCGTCCGGCTATGTATGGTGCTTATCACCACATTACCGTTCTTGGAAAAGAGGATGCGCCTTGTGACCATAAGTACGATATTACCGGTTCCCTTTGTGAGAACAATGATAAATTTGCCATTGACCGTATGCTTCCTAAGATCAATAAGGGCGACCTTTTAGTGATCCATGATGCAGGTGCCCATGGCTTTGCAATGGGTTATAACTACAATGGTAAATTAAAATCCGCAGAACTTTTATTAAAGGAAGACGGCTCCGTCCAGATGATCCGCCGTGCAGAAACTCCAAAGGATTACTTTGCAACCTTTGATTTTTGTGGTATCATGGATGGGTATGATAAATAAAAATCGCATATAGAAAAAACTTTTGCCCGTCCGCGTATGCGGGCGGGTGTGTGCGTTAAAATGGACGAATATTCGTGAATGTTTTAAAAATTATGACAGGAGGCGGAAAATATGGCAAAGATCGGTTTTATTGGAATGGGAAATATGGGGTCTGCTATTTTAAACGGACTTTTACGGGTGTATAAGCCGGAAGACCTGTTATTTACAGCAGCCCATAAAGAAAAAATGGAAGCTGTAACGGAAGAGACAGGAGTGGCCCATGCAGCGTCCAATGCAGAGTGTGTAAAGCAGTCTGAGTATGTGATCCTGGCAGTAAAGCCACAGTATTTTGAGACAGTATTTCAGGAGGTCCGGCCAGTATTAAAGGATGGACAGATTGTGATCTCACTGGCACCTGGACAGACTATTGCAAGTCTTACGGAACGCCTTGGCGGAAAGGTCCGCGTAGTGCGTACTATGCCAAATACTCCGGCATTACTGGGGGAAGGAATGACCGGTATGGCATATGAGGAGTCCCGGTACAGCGAAGAGGAAAAGGCAGTACTTCGGGGTATTTTTGAAGCCTGCGGACGTCTGGAAATAGTAGATGAGCGGATGATGGATGCGGTTGGCTGCGTCAGCGGCTGTTCACCGGCTTATGTATACATGTTTATTGAAGCTCTGGCAGACGGCGCAGTAAAATACGGCCTTCCAAGAGCCAAGGCATACCAGATGGCAGCCCAGACTGTCCTTGGCAGTGCTAAAATGGTACTGGAAACAGGAAAGCATCCGGGCCAGTTAAAGGATGAGGTGTGCTCACCTGGGGGAACTACCATTGCCGGTGTATCTGCACTGGAAGAATATGGCTTCAGGAACGCTGTGATCAAGGCAGAAGATGCCAGCTATGAAAAGGGAAAGAAGATGTAAATACATACTGCATTTCACCTGCACAACAGGTGTAGGGAAGAGTCAGAAAGACATATCAATAAAAGGAGAAGTGAAAGATCATGGGAAAAGTAGAAAATGAAGGAATGCCGGTGGTACGTCTGGACCGTCAGTTAAAATATCAGGGAAATATCCTGAAAATATACGAGGATACAGTTCTGGCAAATGGCCATAAGGCACATTGGGATTTTATCCACCACGACGGCGCGGCAGCAGTTCTGCCTGTAAATGCAGAGGGGAAGATCCTTATGGTGCGCCAGTACCGTAATGCCTTAAACCGCTATACACTGGAGATTCCCGCAGGAAAGCTGGATGCACCAGATGAGCCAAAGATCGAATGTGCTTACAGAGAACTGGAAGAGGAAACTGGTTTCCGTACGGAAAAGCTGGAATATCTCATGAGTGTAAATACTACGGTGGCATTCTGTGATGAAGCCATTGATATTTTCGTAGCCCATAACCTGATCCCGTCTCACCAGCATCTGGATGAAGATGAGGTTATTGAAGTAGAAGCATGGGAATTAAAAGATCTGGAAGAAATGATCTACACCGGAAAGATCACAGACGGCAAAACAATAGCGGCACTGATGGCTTATGGCCGCAAGTACCGCTCTGTAGATAAAAAAGATGAACTGGCTTAAGTATCTGTGATAATGCCGGTGTCAGGTATATGTCAGTTCTGTTTTGAAACGATCTCCTTCAGGTCAGAATACATGGCTTCTGACAATGGAACTGGTACGGAGAGTTCCTTTGCTTTTCGTACCAGATAGCCGCTGAAGGTTTCCAGTTCACTGGGACGTCCGGCCCAGATGTCTCTTTGAAGGGAGCTGGTGGATTCAGGTTCCAGTTTGTTGTAAAACTGGTTAATGATCTCGTCTATGGAAGTTTCCGGTACGCCTGCACCGGCTGCCTCAGATACAAGCCATGACTCCCGAACTAAGGTTTCATACTGGGCGGCTGTTTCCGGGTTCTCCCGAAGCTGTCCAATGGTCCTGTTATACCGGGCTGTAGTGATATTGTAGGCACAGTTTAAAATGTACTTGCGCCAGATAGCCGCTATAATGTTATCGGCCATTTTATGATGGATATGTGCCCTGCTTAAAAGGGCGGATGCCTCACGGACTTTCTCAGACTGCTCCGGTGAGGCATTTTTTATGCCGATCCGCAGGGAAGCCAGGTTGCCGATCTGGGTAATGGAAAAGTCCGCAGACGCATAGGCAACGATATAGATAAGAGAGTCGATAACAGTGCCCTTTTTCAGAAGATTTCTCATTCGTTCCCCTGTGTCCACGCCGTTCATTACAGGTATGAGGACAGTATGATCATCCACAAAAGGTGCAATCTGGCGGCAGACTTCCTCTAAGGAATAGTTTTTTACGCATACAAAAATGTAGTCCTGGGGACCAATGGCATCGGCTGTTGTTATATGCTCAGGAAAAGCTGTGATCTCACCGCTGTAAGCACTGTGAAGAGTAAGGCCGTGTTCCTTTATATGTTCCAGCCGTTTCCCTCTGGCGG
The DNA here is from genome assembly GCA_050872205.1 of Enterocloster sp. Taxonomy (GTDB): domain Bacteria; phylum Bacillota; class Clostridia; order Lachnospirales; family Lachnospiraceae; genus Enterocloster. The sequence goes on along the minus strand of JBNMGK010000030.1, from coordinate 11,317 downwards.
CCAGTGTAACATGGGGATAGGCATGAGCCAGCATGGCACTTAAATAGCCGCCTACGCCGCCGATGCCTACTACAGCGATCCTTTTATTCAAAAGAGTTTCAGGGGCGGTGGTTGTATTTTTATCTGTATCTTTGTATACACACATAGGCAGAATATCTCCTGATTTTCATCTATAGTGATGTCACAGTTAGGTGACGTGTCTGTTTAAAAGGTCAGTCTCATCTGATACCATACCACATTTCCGTGGACAGACTGGGAAACGCCTTCGTTTACGAAACCGAATTTTGCGTAGTAATGGATCAGTTTGTCCTTGCAGGTAAGTACCAGACCTTTGCGTCCCTGTTTTCTGGCATCTTCAATAGCGGCTTTGATCAGTTCGCCTGCATAGCCTTTTTTGCGGCAGGAAGGAATGGTATTGACCCCGAAGATCATCTGCCATGCACCATTTTCATTGTGCATTTCCCCTTTTTCATACATTTCATCAGTAAGGTCGGCTTCATCTGTTACCATGCCGTCTACAAAGGCGATCAGTTTGTCATTTTCATCAAACATCAGCCAGAAATGGTCTGCATAATAAGCCAGGCGGTTTTCAAAGTCTTTTTTGGTGGCTGCTTCAGCAGCCGGAAAGCACTCTGCCTCTACGGCGGTTAATGCGTCTAAGTCATTTAATGTTGCAGTTCTGATCTTCATAATATTTTACTCCTCTATATTGTATAAATAATATGCGCTACAGGCGCAGAATGGTGGGGATGTTTTAATCTGCCAGCAGATATTTGTCAATGGCTTCTGCACATCCGTTATGGTCGCAGTCTGCTACGATCACATCAGCCAGAGCTTTGATGGGCTCAGCTGCATTTCCCATGGCAACGGCCAGTCCGGCTGTTTTTAATGCCATGGTATCGTTATCTGCATCGCCTACAGCAATGGTCTGTTTTAGTGGCAGTCCCAGATGTTCGCACAGTTTTTTTAGTCCTACGCCTTTGTCAATCCCTTTGGCAGAACACTCTAAAGAAGTGGACTCTGCCAGAGCCAGTGCAGTTTCAAGGCCGGCTGCTTTGATGCGCTCTACGGTACGGGCCCGTGAGGCTTCATCTTTATGGTAAAGGTTCAATTTCAGTACGGGAAATGGCTCTTCACAGAAAGAATTGTAAATATTTTCCAGTTTGTCTGTGATCTTATCAAACATGGTCTGATAAATGCCCATATGAAAATCTGCCATATGGGACTGCTGATCTTTCTGTACAATGGAACGTTCTGAAAGGACATGGATCATGGCGCCTTCTTCCATGCCAAATTCCATTAGTTTTTTTACGATATCAGGATCAAGAGCCTGGGAATAAAGGGTTTTCTTTTCTTTCAGGTCATATACACAGGCACCGCTGACACAGTCCAAATAGCGCAGACCGGGTATTATCTCTGTAAAGGCGTTCAGTTCTGCAAGGTTGCGGCCTGTACATAAGATCACGGTTTTTCCGGCATCCGTTGCCCGTTTAATAGCATTTAAAGTTTCAGGGGAGATCTGTTTATCTGAATTTAACAGAGTTCCGTCCATATCAAAGGCAATCAGTTGATATTGGCTCATAGTAATCCTCCAGGATGGTAGATTCGCAAATTTTGCGCTAATGCGCTCCACTGCCTGCTGACGCAGGCGGGACCTTTGTTCAGTATAGCATATTTTCCATTCGTATACAAAAAAATCATGCACAGGCAGCAAAAAGCATACAACTGATATAAGAGCAAAGAGTATAAAAAGGCTGCTTAAGAAGCACAGAAAGGGCGGCAGATGCCTAAAATTTCATTAAAACAACTTTCAGGTGATCATTTTCTGTTTTTCTGTTTTTTTCTGGGAATGGCCGGAGCATCTGCTGTGGTATGGTGGCGCGGGCCGGATGTCTTATCTTATAAAAATGCCGGGACAGACAGCGCATCCTTTGCAGAAGCATTTTTTACTGTAATGAAGCAGCGCTTTTTTCAGTTAGGTGCCGGGTGGCTGTGCGGTCTTACGGTCTACAGTCTCTGGCTGTTTGGACTGCTTACCTGCTTCTGGTCCTTCAGCCTTGGAATGGGGATCGCCTGTTTTACTGCAGAAAAAGGTCTGGTAGGACTGCCATTATTTTTTCGGTCTCTTCTGCCACAGGGTATCTTTTATCTGTGTGTCTGGTACGTTCTTTCACGGTGGTCCATAAGCAGGCAGAAACGGCTGCGGCTGCCTGCATTTGCCTTTTTAATGCTGATCACAGTCTGTGGGGCTGCTGTGGAGGCATATTTCCGTTAAAATTTTTCATTTTGAAACGTAGAATATACAAAAACTATTTAAAAGTACATGAAAATAAATTATACTGTGGTGTAGGTGTAAAAATGATGTAAAAGTCTGCTGTAAAAGCAGAAAGAGAGCAGGTGCAAGGTTCATAGGGGTTCTGATATCAGAGAGAGGGCCTGCACTGTGTATCGGGGGAACAAGATGATAGAAGAGATAAACAGCTTCACAACTTATCTTCAGGATGTGAAGCATACAGCGAAAAATACAGAAGTGTCCTATCACCGGGATCTGATCCAGATGGCGGGATTTATGGAGAAAATGGGGATCACCCATGTGGAGAAGGTGACAAAGACCAGTTTAAATTCGTATATCCTTTATCTGGAAAAAGAAGGAAAAGCAGCGTCCACCATTTCCAGGGAACTGGCTTCTATTAAGGCATTTTTTAACTATCTTTTCAAAGAGAGAAAAATAAACAGGGATCCGGCAGAATTTTTGCGGGCTCCAAAGATCGAGCGCAAGATACCGGTGATACTGACAAAAGAGGAAATACAGGCCCTCTTAGCCCAGCCGGGAAATAAGTCAGCCAAAGAACTGCGGGATAAGGCAATGCTGGAATTATTGTACGCAACGGGGATCCGTGTATCAGAACTGATCAGTCTGAAATTAGAAGATGTGAACATGCAGATCGGTTATATTACCTGCCATGACGGCATCAGGGAGCGGATGATCCCCTTTGGAAAAGGAGCAAAACAGGCGCTGCGGGCCTATTTGGATGAGGCAAGAAGCTCTCTTTTAAAGGGGCGGACCTGTGAATGGCTGTTTACCAACTGCAGCGGCCAGCCTATGAGCCGTCAGGGCTTCTGGAAATTGATCAAATTTTACGGGGAAAAGGCGGGGATCAAGGCAGATATCACACCTCATACCCTGCGCCACTCCTTTGCAGCCCACCTGATCGGGGGCGGCGCAGATATCCACGCAGTCCAGGCCATGTTAGGACATGGGGATACCGGCGCTTCCCAGATGTATGCAGTATATGCAGCGGCTACAGCTGCCCGGTCAGATAGGTGAAAATATCATGAACATAGTGAGAGTTTTTCTCATGGTCAGCCCATAAAGTTTCATCCTCGTAAAGAGTATAAGTGAGAGAGGACTTATAATCTTCCTTAAAAGAAGGTTCCCACAGAGAGCCGAACTGAGGAAGGAATAAGCCCTCTTTTTTGCTGTAGCAGTTTTTGGCAGTGGCTTTTTTTCTGGCAGATCGGTCTACATATTCCCCAATGCTTTTGTGGATCGCCGTATCTTCCAAAGGCAGGTAATAATAATTCTGATAGTCCGGATAAAAGTATTTTAAAGTGCCTTCATACAGGTTTAAATTGCAGGCAAGAAAGCTGTCATGAAGCTCCAGGCTTAATGGATTTACTGTATATTCCAGAGGAATGGGAATACTGTAGGGACTTTCCCATAAAAGATTGACAAAGGGGTGGGAATATCCGGCCTCATCTGTGTAGGAATACAGCTTGTGGCTGCGAAGTGTAAACTCTGACTCAAATAGGTCGGCATAATTTAAAATAGGCAGAATGGAAGGCATTCCCCGCAGGTCGTCTGCATTATGCAGTATTAAAAGGTCAAAGAGGAACTTTTCGTGGGTGTGCAGATAGTCACGGTAGACTTCGATCAGCTGTCCGCCATTGTATTTGTCCTCTCTGTGTACCCCTAAAAACTGTTCAATGGACTTCTGTTTCATATTTTCCAGTTTTAAAAGCTTTCTGTAGGGCTTTATTTTCTTGAAAATATCAATGCTGGTCAGGTCATTAAAATTGTAGTCAAGGCCCAGGCGTTCACAGCATTTTAAAAGATAGGGGATATCAAAACGGTCTCCATTAAAATGGATCAGGATCTTAAAACGCTTTAAAAACTCAAAAAAGGCATCTAAAAGCTCTTTTTCTGCCTGTCTCGTATCCGCAAACCACTGGATCAGCTTCCAGCCAAAGCCGTCAAAATAAGTGCAGCCAATGAGATACAGCTGGGAGGTTTCACCGGAAAAGCCGGTAGTCTCTATATCAAAAAATAAAATATCCTTTAAAGGGCCGATGCGGTCTAAGGGATAGGTGTTTGGAAAGTCAATGGGATGTTTAATGGTGATCATAAAAATCCTTTCTGGTCTCTGTTTCCAGGCTTTCAGTTTGGAAAATGGAAGCGGAAACCGTCCTTAGTTTAGCTGATTTTTTTAATAATTGCAAGAAAATGGTATCGAATATTTGTTCGGTGTCCTGCTTGCATTGAAGCTGGGTCTATGTTATGATTGATAAAAGACGAATTAGCGCCATTTGGTGCGGATCCAGATAAAAGGAATGTAGAAACAGATGATTTCATATATAAAAGGTGCCCTTGGGGCAGTAGAAGATGATGTGATCGTAGTGGAGACCGGGGGCATCGGGCTGGCAGTTCATGTACCCCTTTCTCTTTTAGAGGAGCTTCCTCCTTTAGGGGAAGAAGTGACCGTTTATACCTATTTCCAGGTGCGGGAAGATGCCATGACCTTATATGGTTTTCTCCACAGACAGGACCGGGAAATGTTCAAACAGCTGATCGGGGTCAATGGTATCGGCCCCAAAGGCGCTCTTGGTATCCTTTCTATTATGCGGCCGGATGATCTGCGGATCGCTATTGTAAGCGGGGATGCAAAAGCCATTTCCAAAGCACCGGGGATCGGAGCAAAGACTGCCCAGAGACTGATCCTGGATCTTAAGGATAAGGTAGACTTAGAGGAAGTGATGCTGGCTTCCTTTGGAGGCGGAAAGGAAAATGGTTCCGGCTCTGATACAGGCGTATCGGTAGCAGGTATGGCGGCTTCTGCTAAAGAAGCAATTGCAGCACTGACTGCCCTTGGATATACCAATATGGAAGCTTCTAAGGCAGTAAAGAAAGTGGAGATCACAGAAAATATGAGTGTAGAGGACATTTTAAAGGCTTCTTTAAAGCATTTGAGTTTTCTGTAAGATCATGAGAGAACATCATATAATTTGAGATATATGAGGTATATATGGAACGGAGAATTATAACAACAGAGGCAACAGAAGAGGATGTGCGGATCGAGACCACCCTGCGTCCCCAGTGTCTCAGTGATTATGTAGGACAGGAAAAGATCAAGTCCACCCTGAAAATATACATAGAAGCGGCAAAAAGCAGAGGAGAAGCCTTAGATCATGTATTGTTTTATGGCCCCCCTGGACTTGGAAAGACCACTCTTTCCGGCATCATTGCCAATGAAATGGGAAGCAGGCTGAAGGTGACCAGCGGCCCGGCCATTGAAAAGCCGGGAGAGATGGCCGCTATTTTAAATAATCTTCAGGAGGGGGATGTTCTCTTTGTAGATGAGATCCACCGGTTAAACCGTCAGGTGGAAGAAGTCCTTTATCCGGCCATGGAAGATTTTGCCATTGATATCATGCTGGGAAAAGAGTCCAGTGCCCGGTCGATCCGTCTGGAGCTGCCTCATTTTACCTTAGTAGGAGCCACTACCAGGGCGGGACTGTTATCCGCACCTTTAAGAGACCGTTTTGGCGTAGTACAGAGAATGGAATTTTATACCCCGGAGGAACTTCGCACCATTATCCTGCATTCAGCAGCCATTTTGGGAGTGGAAATAGAGCCTGAAGGTGCCATTGAACTGGCAAAGCGTTCCAGAGGAACCCCGCGGCTGGCGAACCGCCTTTTAAAGAGAGTGAGGGATTTTGCCCAGGTAAAATATGACGGTGTGATCACAAAAGAAGTGGCAGATTTTGCACTGGATATTATGGATGTGGACAAAATGGGACTGGATCAGAATGACAGGAACATCCTTTTGATGATCATTGAAAAATTTTCCGGAGGTCCGGTGGGACTGGATACACTGGCAGCTGCTTTAGGAGAAGACGCAGGAACCTTAGAAGACGTATATGAGCCATATCTTTTAATGAATGGTTTGATCAACAGAACGCCCCGTGGAAGAATGGCTACGGAGAATGCATATCGTCATTTGGGGTTGGAAATGAAGTAAAAATGTGGTATCCTTTTAACGAAATGGAAAGAAAAAGTGCCTTATAGTCAGGAGATGAAATATCACAATGGATACAAAGAATTATACACAGGTTTTAATTGACGGAAAAGTATATACATTAGGCGGAACAGAAGATGAAGCATATCTTCAGAAAGCAGCCAGCTATGTAAATGAGAAGATAACCACCATGCATGCAATTCCCGGTTTCAGCAAACAGAGTGCCGATTATCAGCAGCTGATGCTTTTATTAAACATCGCAGATGATTATTTTAAGGCAAAAGAGAATGCAGACCAGATGGAAGAGCAGAAAGACCGGATGGAAAAGGAAACTTACAGCTTAAAACATGAGCTTGTAAGCACCCAGATGAAGTTAGACGGCGTTTTAAAGGATCTTGAAGAACGCCAGCGCCAGCTTCAGGAGTTATCTGCAAAGCTTTCAAAAACAGAGCGGGAATTAAGAGCTGCTAAAAAGCAGGCAGCACAGGCTTTAGCTACGGAAACGGAAGAAGAGGAAGTAGTGGAAGATGAAGTGGTAGATACTGTGATCGAAGGAAATGAGCCTGTAAATGAAACAGGATATGAACCGGCAGATGAGACGGAACAGGCTTCCGATCCGGCTGCTGTGACAGAACAGCCACAGGACGGTTTCGTTCAGACAGAACTGCCGTTACAGAGTCCTTCCTTTCAGGCCAAACTTTCTGACAGGGAACTTGCCAGAAAAGCCCTTCAGGCAGCCAGAAAAGCCGGTTCTCATAGAAACGGACGCAGATAAAAACAGAAAGATTCCGAGAGAACATAGATGAAACAAAGGGGGCGCGCTACAGACTGCAGCCCCCTTTTTGTACACAAACAATGAGCCAAAGTCTGTGCTTTTTAAGAGCACATCAGGAAAGGTTTAAGAACATGATAAATAAGAGAAAAGCAGAGCTTTTAGCGCCGGCCGGTTCTTTTGACAGCTTAAAAGCGGCAGTGGCAGCAGGAGCAGATGCCATCTATATGGGCGGCAGCCGCTTTGGAGCAAGAGCTTATGCCCAGAATGCGGCAGGAGAAGAAATGGTGGAAGCGATCCGGTATGCCCACCTTCATGGCTGCCGTCTGTATATGACAGTCAACACATTATTTAAGGAAAAAGAGCTGGATGAGCTGTGTGATTACATGAAGCCTTATTATGAAGCAGGGCTGGACGGCGTTATCGTTCAGGATCTGGGTGCCCTTCAGGTGATGAAAAGGGCATTCCCTGGAATGGAGCTTCATGCCAGCACCCAGATGACGGTTACCAGTGTATACAGTGCGAAAATGTTAAAGGAAATGGGCTGCTGCCGTGTGGTTCCGGCCAGAGAACTTTCATTAGATGAGATCGCCCGTATTTATAAAGAAACAGGGCTGGATATTGAGACCTTTGTTCACGGTGCTTTATGCTACTGCTATTCCGGCCAGTGTCTCATGAGCAGCCTGATCGGGGGCCGGAGCGGCAACAGAGGCCGTTGTGCCCAGCCATGCCGTCTGCCTTACCGTGTATGGGAAGGAGACAAGGCAGAAGGAAAGAGCTTAAACAAAGAGAACCAGAAGTTTGTATTAAGTTTAAAAGATCTGTGTACCCTGGATCTTCTGCCTGATATCTTAGAGGCAGGCGTTTATTCCTTAAAGATCGAAGGAAGAATGAAAAGCCCCAGATATACAGCCGGTGTAGTCCGCATTTACAGAAAATATCTGGATCTGTCTGAAACATACGGAAGAGATGGATACTATGTAGATCCAGAGGACAAAAAAGAACTGCTGGATCTTTTTGACCGGGGTGGCTTTACCTCCGGCTATTATGAAAAGCACAATGGAAAAGACATGGTGGCTTTAAAGGAAAAGCCGGGATTCCGTGAAGGAAACCAGAAACTGTTTGATTTTCTGGATGCAAACTATGTGGAAAAAGAGAAAAAAGAACCGGTGGTTGGAAAAGCTGTTTTTGAAGAAGGCAAACCGGCAGTCCTGGAACTGACCCAGGGGGATACAACTGTAAAAGTAGAAGGCCAGAACTGTCAGAGCGCCCAGAACCAGCCTGCAACAGAGGAAAAAGTGCGTAAGCAGTTAAATAAGACCGGTGCCACCTCCTTTTATTTTGAACAGTTGGATATTCAGTTAAAGGGAAATATCTTCCTGCCGGTACAGGCATTAAACGAGCTGCGAAGAGAAGGCTTTGAAAAGCTGACAGAAGGTATTCTGGCTAAATGGGAGAGAAAGGCAGAAACTGGGGATACAGGAAAAGAAAACGAGAGTGCGGGCACAGAAAAAGGTGCAGATATGTCTGCGCAGACAGAACGGGAACTGTCCACTGCAAAACAGCCTGCTTCCAAAAATCTTCACAGTCCTGCTTTCCTCACTGTATCTTTAGAAGAAGAATGTCAGTTAGAGCCTGCATTATCCTGCGATGCCGTAAAACGCATTTATATTGATGCAGACGGATTTAAACCAGATCAGTGGGGAAAAATCGTAAAGCAGTGTGAAGCAAGGGAAAAAGAATGTTTCCTTACACTTCCCCATATTTTCCGCACCCATGCTATGAAGTTTTTCGCTAAAAACAGGAAAAATCTGGAAAATGCAGGCTTTACAGGTGTTTTGGCCCGTACATTGGAGGAAGTTTCCTGGTTAAAGGAAGAAAATATCCACATTCCATTTGCACTGGATGCCTCTGTTTATGCATGGAACAGGGAAGCAGTACACACATTAAAAGAAATGGGACCGGAGTTTATTACCATGCCATGGGAATTAAACAACAGAGAGCTAAAGGCAGTGTCAAAGGCCTGTGAAAAGGAAGAACTGGCAGATGAGATGATCATTTATGGACATGCGCCTATGATGGTTTCAGCCCAGTGTGTGGTAAAAACATTAAAGGGATGTACAGCCAAAAGAGAGCACCTTTTAATGAAAGACCGTACAGGTGCAGGACTGCCCTTAAAGGCACATTGTAATTTCTGCTATAATACGATCTTAAATCCTCTTCCATTATCCTTGTTTGGAAATGAAGAAGCAGTGAAGGAACTGAACCTGACTTCCCTGCGTCTTTCCTTTACCAGAGAAGGAAAAGAGGAGACAAAAAAGATACTGGAAGCCTTTGCTGCTTCTCATATAGAAGGAAGAGATGTGGCAGAACCAGTGAAAGATTTTACAAGAGGACATTTCAGACGGGGAGTAGAATAGCCTATGACAAATCTGATCGTGGAAGTATCCAAATATCTGATGATATTGCTGATGGCCATTTATACCTATGCCAATTTCCGTTTCTTTTCCTTCCCGGATCTGGAACGGAAGAGAAAAGTGTGTGCAAGGCAGAACCGGGCCATGTTTTTGCTGCATTTTCTGGCATATTTGGTGATGTATCTGAAAACAGAAGATGAAACACTGGGGCGCATGCTTCTGGTATTTTACGTGGGGCAGGTAGTATTTTTCCTGTTGTACATTTATATTTACCGGTTTATTTACAGAAATGTATCAAGACTTCTGGTAAATAACTGCTGCATGCTGTTAGCCTGTGGTTTTATCATGCTCACCAGACTGTCCTTAGATAAGGGGCTTGATAAGGCTTTTAAGCAGTTTGTGATCGTGGCGGTGGCTGCAGTGGTATCCTGGCTGGTCCCCTTTATTATGGAACGGTTCTGGCAGCTGTATAAATTCCAGTGGCTTTATGCAGGCATCGGTCTGGCAGCCCTGCTCTTAGTATGGGTGGCAGGAAATGAAAGCTTCGGCGCCCAGCTGTCACTGACCATTGGCGGGATCTCCATTCAGCCTTCCGAATTTGTAAAGATCAGCTTTGTATTTTTTGTAGCTTCCATGTTTTACCAGTCCCTTGACTTTAAAAACATATGCATCACAACGGTGGTGGCGGCGCTCCATGTAGTGATCCTGGTGCTGTCAAAGGACCTGGGAAGCGCCCTGATCTTCTTTGTAAGTTATGTGATCATGCTGTTTATCGCTACAGGAAACTGGCTGTATCTGATGGCAGCGGGAGTTCTTGGAAAAGGGGCTACGTCCGTTGCCTATGCTTTATTTGACCATGTAAGGCGCAGATTTACAGCGTGGAAAAATCCATGGGCGGATATTGATAATACAGGCTACCAGATCACCCAGTCTCTTTTTGCCATTGGAACAGGCGGCTGGTTCGGAATGGGGCTGTGCCAGGGAATGCCAAATAAGATACCGGTTGTGGAAAAAGACTTTATTTTCGCAGCGATCTCTGAAGAAATGGGCGGTATTTTCGCTATCTGTGTGCTTCTTATCTGTCTGGGCTGTTTTATCCAGTTTATGATGATCGCCACAAAGATGCAGGCTATGTTTTATAAGATGCTGGCAGTGGGACTGGGAATGGAATATGTGGTCCAGGTATTCCTTACAGTAGGCGGTGTGACCAAGTTTATCCCGTCCACTGGCGTGACTCTTCCTTTTGTAAGCTATGGAGGAAGTTCCATTGTGACAACTTTCCTGCTATTTAGCATTATCCAGGGACTTTACATCATTAAGCGCAATGATGAAGAAGAAATGGAAGAAATGGAGGCACAGGAAGAATGAAAGAACTGAAAAAAAGTACAAGAAAAGAACCTGTCTCCAGAAAAAAGGATGCGGCTGAAAAGAAGGAACAGCCCACAAAGAAAAACGTGGATAAAAATACAGGTAAAGATACAAAAAGAAATGCTCAAAAAGATATAAAGAAAGATACCGGAAAAGACGCAGAAAAAGGTACCTGGAAGTCCGTAAATAAACCGCGGGTATATGATCCCAATTCCCAGGTGCTGACCATTACCTATGTATGTGTGATCCTGTTTCTTGCACTGGCTGTTTATATGGGATATTTTCTTCAGATGAAAAGCGAAGATGTGATCAACAATCCTTATAATGCCAGACTGGACAGTTTTTCAGACCGCATTGTAAGAGGCAGTATCCTGGCATCAGATGGAACGGTGCTGGCGGAGACTACTACAGATGATGAGGGAAATGAAACAAGGGTTTACAACTATGGCGGTGTGTTTGACCAT
>JBNMGK010000109.1:0-7748 GCA_050872205.1 Enterocloster sp. | reverse complement strand
TTACAGCCCTCTGACATAGAGGCAGACAGTTTTAATAAAGCCAATTATACCAAAAATATCCACAAATCCGGGGACCTGATCGAAAGCGGAACACCTGCCTATAAGATCGCATCCTCTGAAAACTGGTCCATTGTCTTTCCGCTGTCAAGTGAAGATGCATCCCTGTATGCAGATAAAACATCTCTTACCATTGACTTCAGAGACTATGACCTGACTACCACAGCCGCCTATTCTACCTTTACAGGCAAAGACGGCGCTACTTATGGAAAGCTGGACATGGACCGGTATATGGCCCAGTTTATCATGGACCGTTTTATTGAATTTGAAATCGAACAGTCCCAGTCCAAGGGCTTAAAGATACCTGTTACTGCTGTAACAGAAAAGAACTTTTATATGGTTCCAAAATCCTATGCTGCCCAGGGCGGTGATTCTACAGACATCGGATTTAACAAAGAAGTTTACAGTGCAGACGGAACTTCCGTTCTCTTTGTACCTTTAAATGAAGATTATGAAGATGATGAGTTCTACTACATTGCAGTAGATGAAAATGGAGACTTTAAAGCCGGAGATTACATTGTCCGCCCAGACTCCTCTGACCGGTACCAGATCGGCCGTACATCCTCGTTAAAGGGTGTATTCAATATTAATAAGGGGTATACTGTTTTCACCCAGGTAGAGATCCTGGATTCCAACAGTGAGTATTATACAGTAAAAAATAACGTTACCTACGGACTTTCCGTTTATGACCATATTGTACTGGACGCTTCCTCTGTAGGAGAAGGACAGCTTCTGTACCAGTAAATGTTTTTCTGAGGATATAACAATTATAAGGAGGATATGAGCCATGATAAAAGAGCAGATCAGTGAAGTAAGAAAAAATATAGAAGAGGCCTGCAAAAGAGCAGGACGTGATCCAAAAGAAGTCACTCTTATTGCAGTAAGCAAGACAAAGCCGGTTCCTATGCTGGAAGAAGCTTACGAAGCCGGTGCAAGAGATTTCGGTGAAAATAAGGTCCAGGAGATCTTACAGAAAAAGCCGGTGCTTCCAGAAGATATCCGCTGGCACATGATCGGTCATCTTCAGCGCAATAAAGTACACCAGGTAATGGGAAAGGCTGTTCTCATCCATTCTGTAGATTCCCTGCGTTTAGCAGAGCAGATCGAAGCAGAAGCAGCAAAAAAAGATATGGTGGCAGACATTTTACTGGAGGTCAACGTAGCAAAAGAAGAGAGCAAATATGGCTTTTTCTTAGAGGATACAGAGGCTGCGATCCGTGAAATTGCAAAATTCCCCCACGTACGTATTAAGGGACTTATGACAATTGCGCCTTTTGTAGAGAATCCAGAAGAAAATCGCCCTGTTTTTAAAAAATTATATGAATTTGCTGTTGACATAGGTAAGAAAAACATTGATAATGTTACTATGGATGTGCTTTCAATGGGTATGACCGGAGATTATCAGGTTGCCATTGAAGAAGGCGCTACCATGGTAAGAGTCGGTACCGGTATTTTCGGCGCCCGGCTATATGGTGCTGCCCAGTAATAGCAGCATGAAAAGAGGATTGGAGAGAGTAAAATGAGTCTGTTAGGTAAGTTAATGGATACCATGCGGTTAAGTTCTGAAGATGATGAGGACGATTACTACCTGGATGATGACTTTGAAGATGAAGCTCCCAGAAAAGGGCTTTTCTCAAAGAGAAATAATACAGAACCGGAAGATGAGCCAGATGCTCAGGACAAGCCAAGATTTTTAGGTCGTTCAAACCCAAAAGTAGTTCCTATGAGAAGAAGTATGGAAGTGACTATGATCAAGCCAACTTCCATGGATGATTCCAGAGATATCTGTGATTACCTTCTTTCTGGAAAGGCAGTTGTATTAAATATGGAAGGGATCCATATGGAAACCGCTCAGCGGATCATCGATTTCACTTCCGGCGCTACCTATTCCATGAATGGTAATCTCCAGAAGATTTCCAACTACATCTTTATTGCCACACCTGATTCTGTAGAGCTGTCCGGTGATTTTCAGGACATCCTTTCAGCAGGTGCCACCTCAGGAATGGACATGTCCAGCCTGAACATCCATTTATAATACAGAAGCTTGCGGCAGACCCCTACAGAGTCTGCCGATTTTCTATCTAAATGGGAGATACTGTTTGATGAAACAGTTCATAAATACAACAGCACCAAGGAGAATAATATGTCAAAACGCTTGAATGTTTATAAAGACCAGAAACCCATCTATGACATTGTAATGGAACCATCCTTTGATAAACTCCAGGAAGAGGTAAGTAAATTCAACCTGGGCGAACATAAAATATGCATCGTAACAGATACCAATGTAGCTCCTTTGTATCTGGAAGAGGTAAAAGAGCTTTTAAGCAGATGCTGCAAAAAAGTTTCTTATTTTATCCTTCCGGCAGGGGAAGAGCATAAAAACCTGGATACAGTAAAAAAAATTTACGAGCATCTTATTTTAGAGCACTTTGACCGGAAAGATATGTTAGCTGCTTTAGGCGGCGGCGTCATTGGTGATATGTGCGGTTTTACAGCTGCCACCTATTTAAGAGGCATTGATTTTATCCAGATCCCAACTACACTGCTTTCCCAGGTAGATTCCAGCATCGGTGGAAAAACAGGCGTTGACTTTGACGCATACAAAAACATGGTAGGCGCATTCCACATGCCAAGACTTGTATATACCAACTTAAATACCCTTTTAAGTCTTCCAGAGGAACAGTTTTCTTCTGGTATGGGGGAAGTGATCAAGCATGGCCTGATCAAGGATGCTTCTTACTACCAGTGGTTAAAAGACAACAAAGATGCCATTTTAAAGAGAGATCTGGCAGTCTGCGAAGATATGGTATTTCGCAGCAATGAGATCAAAAAGCAGGTAGTAGAAAATGATCCTACGGAGCAGGGAGAACGTGCTCTTTTAAACTTTGGACACACTCTTGGACATGCCATTGAAAAGCTTAAAAACTTCACTGCTTTCCATGGCCACTGTGTAGGACTTGGCTGCGTTGCTGCAGGCTATATCTGCGCTGTAAGGGGAACTCTGACACAGGAGGCTGCAGATGATATTCGGGCAACTTTTGATGCCTTTGGCCTTCCTGTAACGGTAGACGGCCTGAAGTGGGAAGAGGTTTACGCTACTACAAAAAGTGATAAAAAAATGGATTCCGGCGTAGTTAAGTTTATTCTCTTAAAGTCTGTTGGGGATGCTTATGTAGACCGTACCGTAACAGAAGAAGAGATGAAAGAAGGATTCAGCCATATTGCAGGCGGTGCTAAAGGAGAAGAAAGATGACAAAAGAAAAACGTTCCCTTTTTATGCGCTTTATCCTTGGATTTGTGATCCTTGTAGGACTTGACCAGTGGACCAAAGGACTGGTCGTGGCCCATTTAAAGGGTAATTCTCCCTTTGAACTGATCCCCGGCGTATTTGAGCTTTATTATTCTGAAAACCGTGGTGCAGCCTTTGGAATGCTTCAGGAAAAGCAGCTGTTCTTTTTCCTGATCGCAGTTGTAGTATTAGGCGCTGTTTTCTATATGCTCTGGCGTATGCCGGATGGAAAGAAATACCGTCCTTTAGCTGTATGCCTGTTAGGCATCGCATCTGGCGCAGTAGGAAATATGATCGACCGTATCTCCCAGAGCTACGTAGTGGATTTTCTGTATTTTAAACTAATCAATTTCCCTATTTTTAATGTAGCCGACTGCTATGTGACCTGTGCGGCTTTTGGTCTGGTACTTCTTATTATGTTCTATTACAGTGATGAAGACATGGCTGTGTTCAATATGAAAAAGAAAGGCGGAAAGCAGTGAAACAGGAACTTTTCCCTGAAATAACAGACAGCGGACTGCGCATCGACAAATACCTTTCCACGGTCAATGAGCAGTTAAGCCGTTCCTACATCCAGAAGCTTTTAAAAAACGGACTGGTATTAGTGGATGGCAGGCCGGTAAAGGCCAGCTATCAGGTAGAGGAAGGAGAAGTGATCTCCTTAGATATCCCGGAAGCAGTAGAACCGGAGATCGAACCGGAAGATATGGATCTTGACATTCTTTATGAGGACCAGGATGTTATCCTGGTAAATAAACCAAAGGGAATGGTAGTCCATCCCGCTGCAGGTCATTATTCCCATACGCTGGTAAACGGACTGATGTATCATTGTAAAGACCAGCTTTCCGGTATCAACGGCGTAATGCGTCCAGGCATCGTCCACCGCATTGATATGGATACCACCGGCGTTATTATTGCCTGTAAAAACGACATGGCACACAACTGTATTGCTGCCCAGTTAAAAGAGCATTCTATTACCAGGCGGTATCAGGCCATTGTCCATGGCGTATTAAAGGACGATACAGGCACCATTGAAGGTCCTATTGGCCGTCATCCTACAGACCGCAAGAAAATGAGCATTAATTATAATAACGGAAAAAGCGCAGTGACCCATTATAAGGTCTTAAAACGGTTCCGTCAGTATACCCATGTAGAATGCAGACTGGAAACCGGCCGCACCCATCAGATCCGTGTGCATATGGCAAGTATCGGTCATCCTTTACTGGGTGATCTGGTCTATGGACCTGGGAAATGTCCCATTCCCGGACTGCAGGGCCAGACTCTCCATGCCGGTATCTTAGGATTTATTCATCCCAGAACAGGAGAGTACATGGAATTTACAGCACCTCTTCCCGAATATTTTGTAAAGCTTTTGAATACATTACCAGAATAACCTATTTGTCCGACAAATGTCGGACATTTTTATATTTCTATATACTTTTTAGAATTTTTGAGTTATAATATAGGTATCAAGAAAGCGATTTGATAAAAAGACTTGAAAAACGGACCAGACGACATCAGACGCAGAACGGAAAGGGGTAGGTTTTATGTCAGGAAATCTTATTATTACCATCGGAAGACAGAGCGGAAGCGGCGGTAAAAAAATCGGGGAAATGCTTGCAGAAAAGCTGGGTGTAAAGTGTTATGACAAAGAACTTCTTGCTCAGGCTGCAAAACACAGCGGTCTTTGTGAAGAATTATTTGAAAAACATGATGAGCGTCCTACCAGCAGTTTTCTTTACTCTCTGGTAATGGATTCCTATTCCATGGGTTACACATCAACGGGCTACTCTGATATGCCTATTAACCACAAGATCTTCCTTGCACAGTTTGATACCATTAAGAAGCTGGCAGATGAAGGTCCATGTGTTATCATCGGCCGATGCGCAGATTATGCACTGGAGGATTATCCAAATGTAGTCAGCGTATTTATCACTGGCGATGAAGCAGATAAGATCAAACGTGTCAGCGAGCTTTACGGCGTAGACGAAGCAAAGGCAAAGGATCTTATGGTCAAAACCGACAAGAGAAGATCCAGCTACTACAATTATTACTCCAACAAAAAATGGGGCGACCCAAGAAGCTATGATATGTGTATCAACAGCAGTGCGGTAGGAGCAGAAGGTGCTGTTGATATCATTATGGAACTGGCAAAGAAAAAACAGGAATGGAATAAACAGAAATAAAATACTTAGCAATAAATAAATGAACTGCTACATAAAACGCCCCGCTGTGCTGGATATCCAGGCAGCGGGGCGTTTTTATCTGCTTTATACAATATTTATCCCCCCGTTTTACCGGGGGAAATAAGGCGATTTCATGTTTATTCTACTGTAACAGATTTAGCCAGGTTTCTTGGCTGATCCACATCCAGGTTCTTTCCAACAGATGCATAATATGCGATCAGCTGTAAGATAGCTGCAATCGGGAATACAGTAAAGCTGTCAGCAATATCGGGAATACGGATCTGTACATCGGCAATATCGTCTTCGATCACTGCAGACTCCTTTACAAGAAGGATCACAAAGGCACCTCTGGCCTTTACTTCACGCACATTGGAAATAGTCTTTGCAAAAATATGCTCCTGGGTAGCAATGGCGATCACCGGTACCTGCTCTGAGATCAGGGCAATGGTTCCATGCTTTAATTCACCAGCTGCATAAGCTTCTGCATGGATATAGGAAATTTCTTTTAACTTTAAAGCTCCCTCTAAAGAAAAGGCATAATCCAGGCCTCTTCCAATAAAGAAGGCATCACTCTTGGAAATGATGTGATTAACAATATTTTTGATCTCATCCCTGCGTCCGATCATTGTCTCCATGGCAGGAATGGCATCTAACAGCTCCTTCATAAAGTTCTCTGCCTGTACAGGGCTGTATACGCCTCTTACAAGGGCCATACGGCAGTAGATCAGGTACAGGGCAGCCAACTGTACTGAATATGCTTTTGTGCTGGCTACAGCGATCTCAGGGCCTGCGTGAGTATAAAGAACATAGTCACTTTCCCTGGCAATGGTAGAGCCTTTTACATTGACAACTGCCAGAACTGGTGCATGGTAAGACTGAGCCAGACGCATAGCTGCCAGAGTATCAATGGTCTCGCCGGACTGGGAGATTACGATCACCAGTGTCTTTTCATCAATAAGCGGTGTCTCATAGCGGAATTCAGAAGCAATGGAAACAGTAACCGGAATACGGATACCTGGCTCGATGAGAGCCCTTGCAACCATTCCTGCATGCATGGCAGTTCCGCAGGCGATCACATGGATGCGGCTGCAGTCTTTTAAGATAGAATCCGGAATGCCGTCATCTGTCAGATCTGGAAGGCCCTTGCTTAAACGTGGAAGAATGGTATTTTTTAATGCATCCGGCTGTTCATGGATCTCTTTTAACATAAAGTGTGGGAAGCCATTTTTCATAGCAGCATCTACATTCCAGTTTACTTCCATCATATCTGGTTCTACACGATTTAATTCCATATCGTATACACGTACTTTATATGGAGTAAGGCGTATGATCATTTCCTCTGGTACCACAAAGTATTCTTTTGTATAGGCGATCAGGGCAGTAAGATCTGATGCGATCATAGCTCCTGAATGTGTATAAGCCGCTACAAGGGGGCTTACATTGCGCACTGCATAAATTTCACCTGGACGGTCTTCAAACATAATACAGAAGCCATAGGAGCCCTGTAATTCCTTTACAAAATGACGGATTGCCAGAAGGGGATCATGGTCCATGCGCTCATACAGAGCATTTAATACACCTGCAGCCACCTCACTGTCTGTCTGGGAGAGCAGATGACCTTCCAGATCATATTCTTCCGTAAGCTGATGATAGTTTTCAATAATGCCGTTGTGGATCAGTGTAACCAGTCCCTGACGATGTGGATGGGCATTTTCTGTTGTAACACCGCCATGAGTTGCCCAGCGGGTATGGCCGATACCACAGTGGGAAGAGCAGTCACTTTCCTGTTTTACAAGCTCTTTTAATGCAGCTACCTTTCCAACGTTCTTGATCAGATGAACCTTTGAATCATTTCCAAAATAAGCAATGCCGGCGCTGTCATAGCCTCTGTATTCCAGACCTGCAAGTCCATTTAAAAGTATATTTTCCGCCTCAAGAGGCCCTGTATATCCAATAATTCCGCACATAAATATAATTCCTTTCCCAGACCAGTCATAAAAGACAAAGATATCCTGATCCCGTCAGGTGGGCACACAAAGAAAAGGGACCGTATCCCCCTGACATACAGACTGGCTGTTTCCATTTTGAATTTTTTTGTCCGGTTATACCAGCTTTGTTTTGCAGTTACCCGCATATTTTTCCGGTATAAAACACGCCCGGACTGCATGGGAGAGCACCCGCCGAATATGTTCGATTCTCTCTCCACCTCGTTAACC
>JBNMGK010000459.1:0-1939 GCA_050872205.1 Enterocloster sp. | reverse complement strand
CCTTTTGAACTATATTAGGCAAAAGAGTGCAATACCTTCCGTCAGGTGATCGAGAATACAGTCTATCCTGGAAAAGGCCAGGTAGGGGTAATTGCCATGGATGTACAGTCTTTGGACCAGACAGCGGGCATTTTAAATGAAAGCTCTGTATACAGGAAACATGTATCTGCCCTTTATGGCATTGGTTCTACCACATGGATCTTAAAATATCTGGATCAGGGCATCATTGACGGCCTTGTGACCTACGACCAGTTCAGCCAGGGGTATTTAAGCATAAAAAATGCAGTGGAAGCCATTCACGCAAGCAGACAGAAGCAGGAAACGCTGTTAGATCCGGTCTATCTGGACCAGAAAGAACTGGCATCCGGCGCTTATGAAAAAATGCTCTATCCAATGGAGTGATCCAAGGGGGAAAAACAATGAAGAAAACAAAAGGAACCGGGGCAATGTTTTTTAGCGTGATCGCAGTTGTGTTGATCATCGGTCTGATCATTTTTGCGGGAAACGGAGCTAAAAAAGAGACAGCGTCCAAGGAAATACGGGTAGGACTTCTCCTTTACCGGGGGGATGATACCTTTATCAGCACGCTGCGCTCTTATATTGAAGAGAAAGCGAAGGAATATGAGCGGAAAGAAGGCATCAAGGTAACGCTGGATATTTTAGACGCCAAAAGCAACCAGAATACCCAGAATAACCAGGTAGACCGGCTGTTGGAGATCGGCTGTGATGCCTTATGTGTGAATATCGTAGACCGTTTTGCGGCTTCTATTGTCATTGACAAGGCCATGGCAGCAGATGTGCCGGTGATCTTTTTTAACAG
Organism: Enterocloster sp.; assembly: GCA_050872205.1. Classification (GTDB taxonomy): domain Bacteria; phylum Bacillota; class Clostridia; order Lachnospirales; family Lachnospiraceae; genus Enterocloster. Next base: position 1,119 of record JBNMGK010000459.1, on the reverse strand, counting down.
AGAGCCGGTAGAAGAGGATATGAACCGATGGGAGAAGCTTTATTATGTAGGGGCAGACGCAAAGGAGTCTGCCGTATTAGAAGGACAGATCCTGGTAGATGCCTATAAGAAAGATCCGGGAAGCTTAGACCGCAACGGGGACGGAACCGTCAGTTATGTGCTGTTAGAGGGAGAAAGCAACCACCAGGATTCCCTGATCCGCACAGAATGGTCCATTCAGACTTTAAAAGACGGCGGAGTGCCTCTGGAAAAAATAACCGGCGGCATTGCCAGCTGGGAGCGCAGTCAGGCATCTGCCATGATGGAGCAGTGGCTCACCGACTATCCGGACCAGATCGAGCTGGTGATCGCCAACAATGACGATATGGCATTAGGCGCCATTGATGCCATTGACCGGGCGGGTATCCTTCCGGGGACTATCAAATTAGTGGGGATCGATGCTACACCGCCTGGTGTGGAGGCGCTAAAGGCCGGAAAGCTTTTTGGAACCGTAGCAGCGGATAAAGAAGACTATGCCAATGCCATTTTCCAGATTGCGGCTTCTTTAAGCCGGGGACTTCCCATTGATGAGGACATAAAACTGGAAAATGGGAAATATTTCTGGTGCAGCCAGAAGGGCATGATCCAGGAAGATGCAACAGAACCTGACAATAAGTGACATAAAAATAATAAAAATTTTCAGCAATAATGTAAAATCAAAGAAATTTCATAATACTCCTTAAAAAATCTTATGGAAAAATGCACAATCGGGACTTATAATGTGCTTGTCGTTAAGGAAAATACACCAAAGACGATAAAAAACAAAATCATATGTATAGGGAGGATTTACAATTATGAGATTAGTTAAGAAAGTTACAGCAGCAGCTATGGCATCCGCAATGGCACTTTCACTGGCAGCATGCGGCGGCGGAAATACCGCTACAACAGCAGCTCCTACCGAGGCAGCAACAGAAGCAGCTAAAGAGACCGAAGCAGCAGCAACTGAGGCAGCTAAGGAAGCAGCAGAGACTGCAGCACAGGCAGCTGGAACAGCAGATGTTGCTGATAAGAAAGTGGGCATCAGCATTTATAAATTTGATGATAACTTCATGACTCTGTACAGAACAGAGCTTCAGCGTT
>JBNMGK010000259.1:0-4211 GCA_050872205.1 Enterocloster sp. | reverse complement strand
GAATTCTAACCGCTGATAAACTTCATCTTTCAGCCGGCGGTATCCAGGACCCAGCTGTTCCAGAAGTTCTTCTTCTGTAAGGGTGGAAATGACTGGTTCCGCATGTGGAAGATCTTTCAGATCTTCTTCACGTTTTTCGGCATGTTTTTTCCTTTTGTGGGCAGTAACTGTGACTTCTTCCATGTCCGGTTCATCCGGCGGAGTCACATTTACAGTGGCTTCTGCTTCATTGAAGCATTCTGCGTACATAACGGCAAGTTCCAGCTGCTGACAGGTTCCGGTATCATACTCTATCTTTTCAGAAGAACGTCCAAAGCGGTTTGCCTGCGCAAGGTTCCATTTTTCAAGGATCACCTGCATCTGCTGGTTTGTCCGCTTCAGTTCATCTGTGAGGACAGCCAGCTGGCTGCGCAGTTCCTTTTCCTGCTCCATACTTTCGAGCAGAAGCTGCAGGATATCTTTTTTATTCAGTTTTGCCAGCTGTTCTTCTGATAACGTAAGCGCCATATCAATGGTCACTCTCCTTCGTTTTTATGGCTCCAGTATAACAGAACACGCGGTAAAACGCAAAAATCGTAAGGACAGCCTTTCGGCATTTTGACGGTGGAAAACTCCTGATGAAAAGCTGCTCTCCTGTGGAGATAATACTTCCAGCTGCCTGAAAATCGGTAAATCCAGCCTGCTTTTCAGACAATGGTGAACTCTGTCCACAATCCGTGTTGATCAGATTGCAATCAGATAAAAAACAGAACCATTTATCCCCATACCGGTTCTGGATCAAAAAGAAATTTTCTCTGTTTTTACTAAACGATCACACGGGATGTTTCGGATCGATCTTGTGAACAGAAGGATCTATGGAGTATCCGGTCATGAGCAGATGATACTGCTCCGGAGTAATGTTGCGGGCTTCAGCCTCTGATCTGGGCCATTGAAAAGTTCCTGCCTCCAACCGCTTATAGATAAGCAGAAAGCCATCCTCCTCCCAGACTAACCCTTTGATCTTCCGGTTACTGGAGCCACAGAACAGGAACAGATCTCCTGCATGAAAAGGATCCAGATGGAACTTTTGTTTTATCAACGTTGACAGACCATCGATCCCTTTGCGGAGATCGGTCTTTCCAACAAATACATAAACATGATGAAAACGTGAGATATCTGCGTCATTGAGCATGGGCAGCCACCTCAACGATCATGGATAAGGTATCCCTTTGAACGGAGATGGGAATATCAAGCTGCATTCCACGAAACGTAAGCGTCATCATTTCCTTTGAAGCAGCGGTTGTGGTTTCTGGCACCGGCAGCTTTTCTGGTTGCGTTACTTCAACAAAACCGCTTTCCGTAAGCAGAGTCTCTTTCACTTTACGAAGCCAGTAATAATAAGAGTCTCTTGAAAGCTGGTGCTGTGCGCAGTAATCTTTGACAGACAATCCAGAGTGGTTGCGGTCCTGAATAATAGCAGTCCAATTTTTTACGCGGATCTGGGCTGTGGCAAGTTTGGTGTTCATAATTGACCTCCTGGTGTGAAAAATGGGAAAAGTGTGTTGTACAACTTTTCAAACATTATCTCAAACCGGCAGGTGTAGGTCTAGAGATGTATGGTTTACCATTTACAGAAACTTCCTGTTTTTCAGAAACATGACGCCTGGAGTATTCAGACAGAACATAGAACTTCAAAAGGATGGCCTTGATGTATAAGGCCATCCTTAAATTTTTAAAACATTTTTTTCTTCTTTTTTCTTTTCAGATGCTGAAATGGCATTTCAAATACCGGAAGAGCCGGTTTTAATTCAGAGATCAGAATGGCGGTAAGGATAAAGCCGAATCCAGCTAACATTTTCAGGCTGACCGTTTCACCTGCAAAGAGAATGCCGAAAATAACGCCAAATACAGATTCCAGGCTTAAGATCAGGGATGCGCTGGAGGCTGAGGTATATTTCTGCCCCAGGTTTTGCAGCAGCAGCGCCATTGCTGTACAGATCAGTGACAGGTATAAAATGCCTGCATACACAGAAAGTCCCACAGGAAGAGGACGAGACAGAGGCTTTTCTGTAAGCAGTGATAAACCGAAAGAAAATGCTGCTGCAAAGCTAAATTGAAGTATGGTGATCAGAATAGGATCCAGATCTTTGCTATATTTTGAGACAGCTACAATATGGGCGGCAAAGAGCAGTGCGCTTAAAAGAGCCAGTCCGTCTCCGGCAGACAGGCTGATCCCCTCTGTGAAAGTGGCCAGGCAGATACCGATGACGCAAAGGGCTGCGGCCATTATATTATAACGGTCCGGCAGTTTGCCCAGAACGGCCCAGGCAAAAAATGGCACAACAACGCAATAAGAAGAAGATAAAAAAGCGCTTTTTCCAGGCATTGCGAAGGTAACACCGATAGTCTGGCTGCAATAGGCTAAGAATAAAAAGAATCCGATGATCCCACCGTGGATCAGGTAGGTTTTATTCAGAAGTTTGAACTTTTTATGGAAGATAATGCCTAACGCCAGACCTCCAATAGTAAAGCGCAGGGCCAGAAGAAAATTTGGGGGCAGATCATTGGTGGATGATTTTACAACTACCAGGGAGCTGCCCCATACAACTGCTACAACGAGTAAAGCCAGTTTGGCAGCCATATCATATTTTCTGCTGTTCATAGTTCATTTCTCCTTTTATCTGTGATCAGTCATTTGCGGCATGGCCGGTGAGACTGACATTTTCATGGACAACTGAACTATAACATATGGCCGTAAAACACTACGGACAAAAAGGGTTCGCAGTTCGGTATTTAAACGTGAAGCCTGTTTACATTATATAAAAGGATCCAACATTGTATTTATTCAATGATCTGCAGTTCCTTCGGATAATGATTTAATACTTCCACACCATTTTCCGTAACCAGTACCAGGTCCTCTACGCGAACGCCGGTATCACCGGTTAAGTAGATTCCTGGCTCAATGGAGAAGATCATGCCTGGTTTTGCTTCCCAGGTGTTTGCAGAGGAAACATCGCCGAATTCATGCTCGGAAAGGCCGATGAAATGTCCAAGGCGGTGGTTGAAGTTTGGTCCCCAGCCTTTTGCGGAGATCAGATCTCTGGCAGCAGCGTCAAGCTGGCATAACGGTACGTCTGGGTGGATCTTTGAGATAGCGGTTTCGTTAGCTGCTTTGGCGGTTTCATATACTTCTCTGTGCGCGTCACTTACAGTCTTGAAATAGAAGGTACGGGTCATGTCAGAGCAGTAGCCGTCTTTGATGCAGCCTACGTCAAAGAGAACGCAGTCACCAGGTTTTACAACGGTATCGTCTGGAGAATGATGTGGGTCAGCGGCATTTGCGCCAAAGGCAACTAATGGTTCAAAGGAATAACCGTCTGCGCCAAGATCTAAGTAGATCTGAAGCATCTGGTCAGCTACTTCTTTTTCAGATACGCCTTCATGGATCAGGTCTTTGAATTTAGCCATGGCTTTATCGTTGATAGCAGAGGAAATGCGCATCTTTTCCTGCTCTTCGCTGTCTTTTACGCCTCTGGTGATATCAACAGCCAGAGAGCCGTTTACAAAGCCAGTAGCGGCCTTCATTTCCATAAGAGGAAGAAGGAAACGTGCCTTTAAGTCCTTGTCTACGCCAAGAACTGCATTTTTGTCCAGACGTGCGGCAACGATCTCCGGTACCGGATCTGTGTCAGAATACCATACTTTTTCAACACCTACATCACCAGGTACATTGAAAAGGTGGTTTAAGAAATAGTAATGATGTCCGTCTGCCTTTAAAAGCAGTGCGTAAAAACGCTCGATAGGAGCCATGGAAATGCCTGTAAGGTAGCAGATAGACATTGGGTCGGTAATGAGCATCTGGTCTACGCCCTGCTCTTTTAAGGCGGCTAGAATGCGGTTTGCTCTTGTTTCGTTCATGATAATATTTCTCCTTTATTTAGGTTATAAACATATGACGCCGGGGCTAAATATTAGCCTTCCGACGTCATAATACTTTACTATAATAATGTTGTCAAGCAACCTTACTTTCTGCATGCCTGCACGCAGGAAAGATGAGAAAGATTGCCATTAAAACTGAGTTCTTAATTTTGGATCTAACAGGTCTCTTAAACCATCGCCAATGAAGTTGGCGCCAACTGCCATGGTGAAAATGGCAAGACCAGGGAAACCGGCAACCCAGAATTTATTGAAGTAATCCACACCGTCAGAGACCATCATGCCCCATTCTGGTG
>JBNMGK010000249.1:0-4346 GCA_050872205.1 Enterocloster sp. | reverse complement strand
TTCGTTCCCTCTAATTTAATGATCCGCCCGTCCTTTACATAGGCATCTACCCCGCAGTGCATACCCGGACAGCAGATATCACACAAAGTCCGTTTTACCTGGATGCCGGTCTCTTCGCAGGCTATTTTCGCCTTTTCCAGTTCCTTTATATCCACAGTTTAAAACCTCCGTTAGTTGCTTAACATTAAATAGTAAACAGCTTTCCAAGATAAGGGATCTTGTCCCCAACTCTTGCTTTTCTAAGCGCGCCCCACAGTGTTACCTGATTGCTGGTAAGCACCGGAAGACCAAAGTCTGTTTCAATGGTTGAAATAATATCAAATGTGTTCATACCGGTACAGCTGATAAAGATACAGTCTGCGCCAGTAAGGTCTAATTTCTTTACATGCTGGTAAATATCATAAGGACGGTCACCCAGCTCATCCAGGCTGACTCTCTCAGAAGTCATTCCCTTGATCGTTGTAACTTCAATTCCATTATCCTCTAAAAACTGTTTTTCAAGTGCATTGGTCTCATCTGGATAAGGAGTTACAACTGCAGCCCTGTTTCTTCCCAGTGCCTTAAAAGCGTCTAACAGGGAAGTGCTGGTGGTAAGTCCCGGATATCCGCAGGTCTCTTCAATGGTCTTGATGCATTTCTTGTCAAAACCGCTTCCTCCGATCAGACTGCCGGAAGTACAGCCAAAGGTAACTACATCAAAAGGCAGATTGTCTGCAAAAATAGAAGCAGAACCTTCCAGACATTTCACCATATCCATTAACTCATTAGGAGTTGGATTTCCAGAAAATGGGATACGGTTGGTTACGACCGCTACACCTTCCGGTGCAAAACGGTGAAAATCTGCTTCGATCGCTACACCTGTTGTTGGCGCGATCACTCCGATCATTGCTCTCCAGTTATACAGCATACGATTTCCTCCATTGTCATTTCATCACCAAAACCTGCATTTTCAAGGGTTCTTCCGTTCTTCAGATACTCTTTTCCGTTTACTGCGGAAGCCAGTGTTACAACAGACTGCAGAACCGGCATATCTACTCCCAGTCTCTTTGCACAGGATAATGCCATGGCAGCACAGGAAGCAGCATCTTCTTCAATATAGCGGTGATGCAGGCTGTCAGGGCCGTCCAGTGTGCGGAATACAGAATATTCCGGATGATTTTTCCAGTCGATCAATTCCTCAAAAAACTCGGTTGCAGAGTCTCTTTCCTCCAGACCAAACTTAGCAAGAAGTTTAATACGCTCCTGGCGGATCGCTTCCACACAGGACACTGCATATGGAGTCAGGCCATGCTGGAACAGTACAAATTTTTCACCCATTTGTTCAATGGTACTGGATGCCAGCAATGTAGTTCCAATATGTAAAACATAGTTATCAGATAAAAGAGCGCCCTCTAAAACATGCTTATTTGCCTTAAAATCCAGAACGCCTTCATTTCTCTTAATAAATTCCTCTGTTTTATTTCCAGGAAGAGCTGCCACACGTTTGGTGCGGATCGGAAGTCCTACGGTAACCTCTGCCGGTGATGCCAGACGGCACGGGCATAAGTTTCCTTCCATTTCAGCTAAGATCACATCTTCCGGAACGCCTTTTTCCTTAAATACCTTCTGGAAGATAAAGGAACCAAGATTTCCAGGAAGGATCAGCACGCTGGAACCTGGCTGTAAATAAGGTGCAATGGCATTTGCCACTTCCTCATGACGGGCTGCAGGTACGCATACCATTACTAACTGCGCGCTTTCTACTGCTTTCTTAAAATCATGGGTAACGCAGGCTGGCATGTAAATGCCTCTGCCAGCTCTGCCTCTTAATAAGATGCCTTTATTTTCTTCAATTTCCTTTAATTCTTTATCAAACTTCTCTGTATCACAGATTGTAACAGAGAAACCTTTCCCAGTGAGATATGCGGTTGCCGCGTGGCCTGTAGAGCCGCCTCCGATCACAGTAATGTTCTTTACCATTTTTCTGCCTGCCTTTCTCCCGCTTTATTGTCTTAGATATCCATATTGTGTTTTTAAATCGTCAGATATTTGCCGATCACTGCCATATCTTCTGTATCTTCCAGTTTATTTAAAACGAAATCACAAAGCTCATCCTGCTTCTCTGGGCTCATGAGACCGTCAGTTGCCAGCTTGAAGCATGCGATGCACTCTTCTCTGGTGTATGGGTTCTGAGGATGTCCCTTAGGGAACTGTACAGCTTCTTCGTAAACAGTGCCGTCTTCCATTACCATTTTCATGGTGTAAGAAGGATAAGAGCCCTGCTGGAAAGTATCAAAGTTGGAGCTGATCAGGGAAGTTTCACCTACGCCGTGTACCTTGGAAGCCATTTTCAGGATCTCAGGATCTCTCAGGTACTTTTCATCTAACCACTGGGTTCCTACCTTTGGTCCCTTTAAGTACATAGCCATGCAGAATGGGATGCTGAACTGTGCAGCTACTAAAGAATCATAGCCGTCTGCCGGGCTGTCTTCACTTCTCTCAGGAATATATGGAGAAACCTCAATACGTGCGATCTTATCTGGATCCGGATGATGTTTGGTAACGATTGAATGGATCATATCCATTGGGGTCTGGATCCACATATTTACAGGCCAGTTCTTTAACATCAGTTCCATGATCATATATCTGCTTCCCAGTTCTCTGTCATACCAGTCCCAGTCACACTGGTCAGATACGCCAAAGTAATAACCAGTATCTTCTTCCAGGACTCCCATTAAAGTGGAAATGCCTTTTTCAGTGATCATAGCGCACTCTACTGCAGACTGAGCAGTCATGCCATGTGTATAATGATAAAAATCACTGAAGCTGGAGTGGATCAGGTTGATAGCGATCGGGGTCATATGTCCTGCTGCGCCTAATAACTGGTTCATCTTGGCTCCCTTAATACCCAGCAGTTTTCCGGTAATAGAAGCCGGTGCAAAGATCTGCCAGCAGTGAAGTCCCCAGCCTTCCTCAAAACGCTTTGGAGACGGCTGAACTGCCATTGCAATTCTCTGGTATACATCATAGCCGCCAACTAATGCGGTCAGATAATCTTTACCGCTCTTGTGATAAGCCTCAGATACAGCAAGTCCGGTAGGAACAGCGCCTGCAGACGGATGTCCGGTCCAGCTGCAGTCTTCCCAGTCTAAAAGGTCTGCCAGTGTACCACTTGCAAGAACCGCATTTCCCAGTCCAACCTTGGTTCCGTCACCGATGATCGTAGCTTCTTTTCCGCCATTTCCCAGTGTTTTTGCTACATCAATGATATTGCTTCCTGCCTCTGTTTTAACGGCTGCGATCGCTGCTCCAGTAGTGTGGAGAGTTACCAGTTTTGCTCTTTCAATAACTTCTGCCGGAATGTCCTCATACTTGAGTTCTGATAAATAGTCTGCTATTATTTGTGTATACTTTTTCATATTTTTTCTCCTTTTGAGGTAATATTTTATGCGAATCGAACATTTACAGTTTCTAGTTGAAGTTGCACGTACAAAATCCATTTCTGCCGCTGCCAAGCGGCTTTATATCAGTCAGACCGGCCTCAGTGCGATCATCAGCTCCATTGAAGAAGAACTGAATATCCAGATCTTTCACCGCACCAACAAAGGAATATGCCTTACTGCTGAAGGAGAACAGGCTTTAAAATTAATGGAAGACATTTTGCTGAAAAATGATGAACTCCATTATCTTTATTCTGATATGAACCGAAGCTGTCCTATCACCAATTTAGGCGTTTTTCCCTCCGGTGCCCATGCTGTTTCCGCCTATCTGACTCCATTATGGGCCAGAGAGCATCCGGAAGCCCTTTTACATATTTATGATGTGGGATATGAGGAGGTACGAAGCTGCATTTCCAACCATACCGCCAACATTGTCATTGGTATGGAAACCAGTGATTACTTTAATCCCCGTCTTTCTACCAAGGACGGTAAGACCCAGGTAGAATCCCTTTGTCTGGATCACTTCTGCCTTCTTGTGGGCCATAACTCACCATTTGCAGACCGTGAACAGATCCAGTTAGAAGAAGCTCTGGACTGTCATCTTCTTTTAACCCACAGCTTCCCGGGCCGTGATGAAAAGCCTATTGGGCATGTACTGCGCCGTTTTAAAACATTTACGGTCTTAAGCAATTTAGAGATCGCCAAGGACATCCTTACAGACAGCTCCAACATGGCTATGGTCGTTCCCACTCTGTCTGTTTATCAGGACAAACGTCTTGAAGACGGCCGGTTAAAGCTGTTGGAGATCCATGGTTTTGATACGGCACTGACCATTTACATGATGTATGACATTGCCTCTGGCCTGAATGTAAGAGAAACCGTTCTCCTTCAGGAAATACGTGACTTTTTCTCTGCTGTCTGCTATCC
>JBNMGK010000088.1:0-8778 GCA_050872205.1 Enterocloster sp. | reverse complement strand
GTCACTACCATTGGTAACCGAAACCTGGTCCATCAGATCCAGCAGTTCTTCATCATCTGCTGAAATATTTTTCAGCTGTTTTCCCTGTTCATCTGTTAAAAGCACATTTTGAGTGGTATCCTTTGCGATCTCATAAAACTGGATCATATAGGGCACTGCAATCTGGATCAGGTCCGATTTTTCCTGGGTCAGCTGCTGCAGTTCTTTATGATTTAACAGAACCGGCCTGCGCTCAAAGGGATTTACCTTCTTTCGTGAGCGTTTCCAGGACTGCAGGATAGGATCACGCAGTCCTTCCAGATGTTCGGGCATTTCTTCGCCTTGCTCTATATACCGTTTCCAGTAGCTTTTTATTTTTTCCGGATCGTATTGTATCTCATCTGTTTTCTTTTCTGTTTTATCTTCTGCTTTTTCCATTTTTTCTTTTTCTTTATCTTCCACCTTATCATCCCCTGACCAGTGAGTCTATTTTTATTATAAACCATTTTTCTCCTGTTTTGAGAAAAAAATGAGAATTTTATAATGAAATGGGAATTATTTAAGAAAAAAGAGGTATTTCTGCTTATATATGCTATATTAAAGATACCAATTTGAGAAAGAAAAGAGGGCTATTTATGAAAGAAACCATGAGAGCATTTGTGATCGATGGTGAATTTTCACCAAAGGAAGGTTATGTCTTAAGCGAACGGGAAAAAACCACCAAAAGAGCCCTTCGTGGAAATATGATCTTCAACAATATTAAGATCGGACTTCAGGATGTGGAAATTCCTCAGATCGAGGATGACGAAGTCCTGATCAAGATCGGTGCCTGCGGCATCTGCGGAACAGATCTGCACCTGGTAGAAGTAGGGGATGACGGCTATACCGTTTACGGCGCCCACTGCAAATTCCCTGTGATCTCCGGCCATGAATTTTCCGGTGAAGTGGTAAAGCTTGGCAGCAAAGTAAAGACCGTACAGGTTGGCGATCTTGTCTCAATAGAAGAAATGCAGTGGTGCGGTGAGTGCCCTTCCTGCCGTGTTTCCAAATTCAACCAGTGTCAGAACCTGGAAGAGATTGGTATTTCCAAAAACGGCGGTTTTGCCATGTACTGTGCTGTAAAGGAAAAATTCTGCTGTAATATCAATAACATTGCTGAATTTTACGGCGATAAAATGGCGGCTCTGGAATTAGGCGCCCTGGCGGAACCTACCTGTGTTGCCTACAGCGGCATAATCATTAATGGCGGCGGTGTCCGTCCTGGTGATACCGTAGTTATTTTCGGTGCAGGTCCTATTGGACTGTCCTCCATTGCCGTAGCAAAAGCCAGCGGTGCAGGAAAGATCATTGTATTTGATACCCAGGAAGAGAAACTGGCTCTTGCAAAGGCCATGGGAGCCACCCATGTATATCATTCCCTGAAGGTAAGCCCTCATGAGACCGTTCTTGAACTGACTGACCACAAGGGCGCAAATATGATCGTAGAATGCGCCGGAGCCTTTGCTGCCACCTACCCGGAGATTTGCAAAATGTTAGCCATTGAAGCAAAGATCATCCAGCTTGGAATTTCCTCTAAAACTGCTCCTGTTGACATTACTGCCCTTCAGGCCAAAAACGCACGTCTGCAAGGCTCTTTAGGTCATGCAGGAAGCGGTATTTATCCTTCTGTTCTGAGCATGATGGCTTCTGGTACTCTTGACATGAGAAAAATGGTTACTGGACGTTATTCTCTGGAACACATTGAAGACGCCCTTAAGGCTACAAGACAACCTGGAAGCGGAAAGGTGTTAGTTTCTTTCCGATATGAATAATATTTCACATAATATATATCCTGCTGACACAATTATTTCAATTTAAAATACTGATCATCAAATTTAAATACCCCGTATAAGTCAGCCACACCAGATACGGCACCAGCAAAACTCCCGCCTTTCTGGACAGTCTGTAAAACTGTGTCAGACAGCTATAAACCAGATACCATAAAAAGCACAGCCACGCAAAGGCAATAGTATACTTTTTCCCCATAAAAAATAAGATCGGCCAGAAGAAATTAACTGCCAGCTGCGCCATATAAGTTTTCAGCGCCTGCCTCCGTTCCTCAGATCCCAGCTTTCTCCATACGATCCACGATGCCGCCCCCATAAAAATAAATAGGGCCGTCCAGACAACCGGAAAAAACCAGCCCGGCGGCGACAAAGGCGGCTTTTTAAGCTTCTGAAAAGTGCTCATACTATTCCGTGTCAAAAATCCCGATACACCGCCTACAGCCAGTGGAATAGCAACCGCAGTAAGCAGCGTTTTCGTTTCCCGTTTCAAAAAAACTCCCTCCTGTATCCTAAAGCTTCTCTTTACAGGATACGGAGAGAGTTGTTTTTCTATTCTTTTTTTGCTAAACCAATAGTGGCAGCTTATTCTATTTCTTTCCAAAATGTTTCCGGATCAGGTGCCTGGGATGCTTTTAAAAGCCAATTATTTAAAACTGCCTGATCCTCTTCTTTTTTCACTTTGCTTATCATCTGCTCTGTTAAAGTACCTTTAGATTGTAATATTGTTAAAATAGAATTGGTCAGTCCTTCTGTAAGCCCCTGACGTCTTCCTTCTTCCTTTCCAATCCCGATACCAACTGACAGTAAACTCACTTTTACCGCCTCCCATTCTTCTGACTGTTTTACCTCTGTTACAATTTGATCTAATTCTGTTATCCGCTTGTCTTTTACAACGATGTCTGGATTATTCAACGTAGTATTTTTCATATACTGCAATAAACTTACCAGTACAGGCTCTCCATTTTTACTGGTCATATTCAAAAATATCTTTTTCGTTACGTCTTCCAGGCGCAGATCTTTTACCTCTTCACATTGCTCTGTAAATGTATATTTTGCAAGATCTTTGCCAAAAATATCATCTTGTGTGATAAAAGTTACGATTGTCGGCGGCAGTTCTTTATAACGCGTTCTTTTCCCTGATTTTAATATAGGAGTATCTAAAAGTCCCTGATAATATCGAGCCCTTTTCCTCATATCATCATTTCCTGTATCATTTTGCATTTCCGTTGCAAAATATCGGTTTTTCATATCTACTGCTCTGGCATCCAACCGTATTGCCCTTTTTCCACTTTTGTTTAATATGACCTCTTCTACATTCACATCTTTCAACTGCAGATCCTGTTCTCCCAAAATTACACTCAGGATATTTCTATGCGCTTTTTTATTCTTCATAACGGATAAAAAAAGTGCAAAGTCACTAAGATTGAACTCCATTTTTTCAAGAACTGCTGCCTGCATTAATACATTTTCTTTCATAATGTCTTCCTTTCTGTTGTCTGCAGGAAGGTATCCTTCTCCTCCCTGCTTAAATCTACGGGTTTTAAGCAAAGAGTTTTCTGATAGATACTGTATGAAACAGCGATAGAATATTAGAATTTTCAGAATATCATTAAAGTCATTTGCTTGTTTTTATCTTAGCATAATACGAAAAGAATGGCAAGGGAATATCCCCCTTGCCACTCTATGTGAAAATTTTTATTTCCAAACCTCTTCTGCGATCTCTTTTACTAATTTTAACTTTGCCCACTGCTCTTCTTCTGTGAGCTTGTTTCCGATCTCACAGGAAGCGAAACCGCACTGTGGGCTTAAGTATAAGCGGTCTAATGGAACGTATTTTGCTGCTTCGTGGATCCTTGCAATGACGTCCTCCTTCTTTTCCAGAACCGGGGACTTGGTGGTTACAAGGCCAAGAACTACTTTCTTGTTGCCGGAAACCTTTGCTAAAGGAGCAAAGCCGCCGGAGCGCTCATCATCATATTCCAGATAATACGCATTTACATTTTCCTCACCAAACAGCAGGTCTGCCACGCCGTCATAAGCGCCGGAACTAAAGAATGTTGAATGATAATTGCCGCGGCATACATGGGTGTTGATCACCAGATCAGCCGGTGCCTGTGCTGCAACCTCGTTGTTTAACTGAAGGAGCAGTGCCTTGTAAGCTTCCAGCGCCTCTCCCTTTCTTCCGGTTAATGCAACTGCCAGTTTCGGATTTACCATACCGCCCCATACGCAGTCATCAAACTGAAGGTTACGGCAGCCTGCAGCGTAGATCTCATTTACGAATTCTACATAGGCCTTTATCACATCTTTTGCAAATGCTTCCTCTGTTCCGTAGATATCCAGTGTAGTTCCCAGAAGCTCTGCACCTGTAAAATATGCATAGAACTGTCCTGGAGAAGGAATTGTCTGCTTTGCTACTGTATTTTCGTCTTCTAATGCTTTTACAAATTTAAAATGCTCTACAAATGGGTGGTTCTTTACAGAGATCTTGCCTACCATGTAGGTATCGTCGATCATAGCAGCCTCTGCATCAAAGGTTGTATTTCCTTCTACTGTTTTTCTGTGCTCAATGCCCTGAAATCCCCACATAAAATCCAGATGCCAGGTAGATCTGCGGAATTCTCCGTCTGTGATCACATGGTATCCCAGCTTTTTGATCTTTCCAACCAGGTCACGGATGCAGTCATCTTCTACTGCTGTCAGCTGTTCTTTTGTGATCTTTCCTTCTTCAAAATTCTTTCTTGCCTGCTTTAATGCTTCTGGTCTTAAGAAGCTTCCTACATAGTCATAACGAAATGGTGTTCTTAAATCTGCCACTGTCTTGTCCTCCGTTTTATTATCTTATAGATCGATCCAGCATTTTAATCTGGTCTGTATCTGTTTAACTGTTTTTATCTGAGGATAGTTTAACAGTGGTTTTCATTTTTTGATAATACTTTATATTTCAAGTTATCCATAGTTTTAATCTATGGATACATATTTCTTCAACGCTTCAATATAAGTATCTGCATAACGGCTGAACAGGATGTTTTTCTTTTTCACCAGACCGATCCGCATCTGCACATCCATAGCCAACGGCCTTGCAATGATCTGGGAACCGTTTAATTCCTGGCTTATTACTCCGGAACACACAGTAAAACCATTTAGCCCAATGATCAGGTTAAACATGGTAGCCCGGTCTCTTACCTGGATGTTTTTAGGCATGTCCAGCATACTTAAAAATTCTTCTGCATAGTAAAAAGAATTCCGTTCCCCCTGTTCATAAGTAAGATATGGATATGGCTTCAGATCTTCTAACTGTATTTTTTCCTTCGCTGCCAGGGGATGCCTGTTGCTGATAAATACATGAGGCTCTGCTGTAAATAATTCTTCAAAGAGCAAACCATTCTTCTTGATCAGTTTAGTCAGCACTTCCTCATTGTGTTCAGACAGATAGATCACTCCCAGCTCGCTTTTTCCATTTGCCACATCATCAATGATCTCCCCTGTCTGGGTCTCCCTGAGAATGAAATCATATTTTGCCGCGTCATAGGTCTGGACTACATCTACAAAGGCATTGACCGCAAAGGAATAGTGCTGGCAGGAAACAGAAAACTTGGGCATCCGCGCTTTTCCAACGCCAAAATGCTCCTTCATAATATCTGCCTGCTCTAAGAGCATGCCTGCATAAGACAGCAGTTCTTCCCCTTCCCTGGTAAGGACCACGCCCTTTTTAGAGCGCACAAAAGCGGTCACTCCCATTTCTTTTTCCAGGTTGTGGATCGCAGCGCTGAGACTTGGCTGGGATATGAAGAGTTTTTCTGCTGCTTCTGTGATATTTCCACATTCAGCAGTTGTTTTTAAATAGGTCAGTTGCTGCAGTGTCATAGAGATACTCCTTTACACTTTTCATAGCTTTTGCACCATTTTATGGACGTTTGATGCTCTTTTTACACTCTACTTTCAGGGTTTTTAAATATTCCTTCTGCTCCGGTGTAATACGGAAGCTTTCCCTCGCTTTCTGGATCGTCTTGTTGTGGGTCCATGGCTCTAAAACCAGATCCTGTAAATAAGGCATGGTTGCATCCCACTGCTTTGCAAGAGCTGTCGCAAAAAACCATGCAATCATCATATTTACATAGTATTCATCCGACCGGACAGAGGCCGGCATTTTCAGGTATTCCGGCTTAAAATCTTCGTCTAAAAACCAGCGCATGAGCATTTCCATGCCAAAACGGCAGATATAGGTATGTTCAGAAGAAATCCACTGCCGGATCTTCTCTAACAATTCCGGCTTGTGATCTTTAAATACCTTTGGTGAAAGGCCGTCACAGATCGCCCAGTTATCAATGTATGGAAGAAACTCTTCCACTGCCTTCATACAGGTATCATAGTCTTTTATCTCTGCCAGCAAAAGGGCATGGACCATATATTCTTCATAGTAGGTATGAGGCAGCTGTTTTAAAAATTCTTCTGACGCAGCCTCTTTTTTATACTCTTTTACAAATTTTTTAAG
Source organism: Enterocloster sp. (assembly GCA_050872205.1). Taxonomy (GTDB): domain Bacteria; phylum Bacillota; class Clostridia; order Lachnospirales; family Lachnospiraceae; genus Enterocloster. The sequence goes on along the minus strand of JBNMGK010000088.1, from coordinate 2,478 downwards.
AACCGGCACACGGATGCCAATAAAATGCTCTCTTGGCAGTTCCGGGATCAGCCCGCTGTGAAAGTCTCCATATGCTGCATCCTGCAATTCAAATAATCGTTTCTGAATATCGGTCATAACGTCTTTTGTCCTTTTATTTTATTATTGATCTGGTTATTGATCATTATTGTTTTAATCAAATAATGTTTCCCAGTGTTCTGCCTCATTGGCTTTAAAACACATTTGGATCTGCTCTGAATTTGTCTTTTCTTCTGCCAGATGTTCCGGGATCTCATCTTTTCCAAAATATCCGGTTTCTGTAGTCTCACTGTTTGGAACAAAGTCCCCATCAATGATCTCGCAGAGAATAAATACCTTCACGATCCCATAAGCATAAGGCGGATCATTGTGCTTATTACGGTCCTGGACTGCGATCATGCGCACCGGTTTTACATTTAATCCAGCTTCTTCCAGCGTCTCTTTTACTGTATTTTCAGCCACCGACTGGTTTACATCACACCAGCCACCAGGCAGTGACCATGTACCGTTTTTCTCATGTACCAGAAGTATTTTTCCGTCTTTAAAAATGACCGCTCTCGTATCCACTTTTGGCGTCTGATAACCCGTTTCATTGCAAAATAAATCCTTTACTTTTTCCAGTGGTATATCACTTTTGCAGGCGATCATTTCCGCTGCGATCTCCCGTATCCTGGTATACCGTTCCAGGTCGTAAACATCTTTTCCATAGGCCAGTCCCGCCTGTGCAAGACTTTGAAGTTCTACCGCAAATTCGATCCATTTATCCTGAAACATCTGTTATTTCTCTCCCTGTCCTCTCTTACCATTTTTTACTGCCACACTATCCTTATAGTATCAAAAAAACTGCCGTATTTCTACAGCAGCTTTCTTGTTTTAAATTATGTTTTTCAGGTGTTTCTTTCCGGGTTAAATATCAAATACGCCAAGCATTACAATGCCGATCACTACTAAAAGGATCATTGCATAATGCTTCCAGGACAGCTTCTCTTTTAAGAAAATGCGGCTCCATACAACAGAGGCCACGCAGTATGCGGAAATGATCGGTGCGGAGATCGCTGCGTGTGCAGTATCAGATAATGCGAAAATGTAAGCAAACTGACCAGCTGTTTCGCAGATCGCGCCAAAGTATTTCGGGCCTTCCTGGTTAAATGCAAATTTCTGTTTCTTAATAAATCCTACATACACGATACAGCAGAAGGCTGCAAACAGGAATGTTAATTCATAAGCACAGTTGGATACAGATGCTGCATAGGAAGAGCATTCTTCTGCTGTAGCAAACATACCTGCTGCCTCTGCTTCACCTGCCAGCGTGTCAAGAACTAAGGTATCTGCAAATGTACCTGCCGCGTCTAACAGGCAGTAAGCAACTGGAAGTGCCAGAGCCAGCCAGGACTTTGCATATTTGTAGTTGGATGCTTTCTGGCGCTCTGCACGCAGTTCGTCATCTTCTCTTGACTCTACTACTCCAAGTCCGATAACACCCACGCACACAAGGGCAACAGCTCCCATAACAGCCAGACGCATGGAACCTTCAATTCCTTCATCCAGTGTGCCGGTGATAAAGCATAAAACTGCTACTAACGCACCGGAAGAATTGCAGATCGGTGAGGAAATGGATAACTCAATGTAACGCAGACCGATATACCCCAGTGTCATAGATGAAATATATAACAGGGAAACCGGTAAATAAGTAAGTATTACATGCCAGGTAACTTCCACGCCGCCTACGAAGATCTCATACAGCGCATGGACACCCATAATAATACCAACAGCAATGACCATTTTTAAATGTGCATACTTGTCATCGCCGCGGCAGCCGATCTTTGAAAACAGGTCAGATCCGCTCCAACAAAGAAGCGCAATAAGCGCAAGCCAAAACCACATATCTTTCTAATTCCTTTGCATTTTTCTATCTTCCAGATTTTTCCTTCTGGACAGACTGGTTCATTATATATCTGATTTGTGATTTTCGCAAGTGACAACCTGGCCTAAATCCACACTTTTACAGCGGATTTTTATCATTAGTCCGTGATTTTATCGCCCAACCACTTCGCCGTTCACCAAAAATGAGCAGGCTCCTGTGGATCATTACATCTGGCTTTCATCATAATGTGCCCGGATGCCTCCAACAAATTTCAGACGGGTCCTTGCGCAGACTACATGGGCACCGCCAATGTTTTTGGTCTGGATCCTTACAGGAACTGCTACATCTCTCATGTGCATGCCGATCAGTGTATCTCCGATATCAATGCCTGCATGTGCCTTAATGTGTTCTACTGCCACAGGATGCTCCAGTGTATGATAGGCAGCTGTTGAGAATGATCCCCCTGCTTTTAACTGAGGCACTACATTTACAGGCTCATAGCCGTATTTTTCTGCAGCCTCTTCTTCTAATATAATAGAACGGTTTAAATGCTCACAGCACTGGGCAGCCAAATAGATGCCTAATGGCTTTAATTC
>JBNMGK010000279.1:0-3899 GCA_050872205.1 Enterocloster sp. | reverse complement strand
TGGTTAAGACTACTTAGCTTGGCTAATTTATCTAACCCGTTTTACTTGGTTTTTGTTCTGAATTTTCTCAAAAATCCAAAGGCCTAAACCAGACCTTTTATTTTCTGAATTTTCAGGGTTTTACATACTGTTTAATCTTCAATTATCAAGGATCACATTTCGTTGTCAGACTTGTTTGCTGCAACGGTTATTTATTATAACCGGTCATCAATTGTTTGTCAACAACTTTTTTAATTTATTTTTTTGTTTCTTTCGAAACATTTGCTGCTCTCTCAAGCGCGAAGATTATAATAGCAAATCACAAACCGTTTGTCAACAACTTTTTTCAGGTTTTTGCAAATTCTTTTGACATTTTTCGGCAAACCAGCCGAAGATATGGTATACTGAAAAAACAGCCCGTTTGTTAATAAGAAGTTTTAAGGAGTTATTCTATATGAATCTGCATATAAGTGAGAAAAAGCAATACTATGGACTGGATCTGCTGAAATTTCTGATGGCTGTTCTTGTGACAGCAAGGCATGTGATCCAGATCTTTTATCCGGCAGAAAGCCGCTGGCGCCTGGTAATTGGAAACTGGCTTTCTAATCTGGCTGTTCCCATTTTCTTTATTATTGCCGGCTTTCTTCTATTTAAGAAGCTTCCCGATACAGATAATCTCTCAGACAGACATAATGGCTGGCCTGCGATCCGCAGGTATGTGTGCCGGATCCTTAAATTATATGTGCTCTGGTGCATTATCTACTGGCCTGTGGATATTTATAACTGGACGCAAAACAGCTATCCACTGTGGGAAAACATTCTTTATTATTTCCAGTCTTTCCTTTTTTCCAGTACCATTACCCAGCTGTGGTATCTTCCAGCTCTGGCTGTTGCATGCCTGATAGTATGGGCGGGATATAAGGCGGGCTTAAAAATATGGATGATCCTTTTACTGACTGCTGTCCTTTTTATTTTCGGGTGTAGCTGTAATAATCAGTATTTTTTGGAACACTCTCCCCAAAAGGTCCAGGACTTTATTCACTGGTATGCCCCTATATTTTTAACCACACGAAACGGCATTTTTTATGGAAGTCTTTATGTAGCCATCGGCTTCTGGTTTTCCCGGAAACAATGGCATATGCCGCTGCCTTTAGCTGCTGCAGGAAGTATTATCTTTTTAGGGATCATGTATAAAGAAGTCTCCACCTTTTTAAATGCCAATATGGTATTCAGCGCTGTGCCTGCTGCCATTTGCCTGGTGGAGCTTGCCATGGGATTTATGGGCAGTTGTTCCCCCTCCTTCCATTTTTTACGTGAACAAAGTGAATGGGTCTATTTCGCCCATTATTATTTCATCCACATATTTTCCTGGACCATTCATTATAATCCACTTCCCATGACCAAAACAAACATCATGCTTTCTGTTCTGGTGCCCATGTTCCTGTTTACATTTCTTATATCATTTCTGTCCCACAGGAAGCATGGAAAATGGCTGCGCGGACTTATCTAAATATTTAATAGTGCAAGAGCAGCTGTGGCAGCTGACCGCCGTTACATAACAGTAATTACATAACAGTAAAAGGCTGATGCAAAGAAGATCCATTTTCTTCTGCATCAGCCTTTTTATTGTGCATGCTATGTAATTAACATAATGATGATCCTGTTTACTTAAATGCTGCTACCAGTTCCTCTGCATCGTCATATCCCTGTCTCTGCAGTTCACCAATATACCATTCAGTTACAGGTTCTACGATCGCCTTAAAGGAGTCAATATCCAGTTCATCATTTCCAACCACTTCTACGCCATTCTTGGACTGCCATCTGGATAAGATCTCATCATCTCCGGCGCGATTGATCTCACGCTCATACTGAACGGCTAATTTTCCGCACTCGTCTACAACTGCCTGCTGCTCAGGGGTTAAGCTGTCATAAATATCCTGATTGATACAGAAGAACAGACAGTCATAGTTTGCGTTCCAGAGAGATACGTATTTCTGTACTTCCTGTACACTGGCTGCATCAATTGCCGGTAATGGATTTTCCTGGCCGTCTACTGTTCCCTGCTGAAGAGCAGTGTATGTCTCAGACCAGTTCATGTTGGTGGCATCTGCGCCCCAAAGCTCATAGCACTTCATCAGAAGGTTGGAACCTGCTACACGCAGCTTCAGGTTTTTCATATCTTCTACAGAATGTACCGGACGAACGCTGTTGGTCAGCTGGCGGAAGCCATTTTCTGCCATTCCCATACAATGTAAGCCATAGGAAGATAAGATCTCATCCATTTTCTGTCCTGCTTCTCCATCCAGTTTTGCGTCTGCGTCTTCTACCGAGTCAAAGAGATATGGCAGTGACACTACGTTAAAACGTGGATCAAAGGCAGAATAGATCAGGTTGCTGTGCATGGAGATCTGTACCGGGTCGCCATTCATCAGTGCCTGGATACCTTCAGACTGGTTGCCTCCGGTCAGCTGGTCTGCTGCATATACTTCTACTTTTACTTTTCCACCGGTTGCCTGATCCATTAACTCACCGAATTTACGTCCGGCCTGTGCCCAGGTACTGGTCTCTGTGGTAGAGCAGGTGAAATTCCATGTCATTTCCGGCCAGTTTAAGTCACTGTGGTCTTCTACCTGGTATGCAGATGTGCTTCCGGTACCTTCTGCACCTGCTGCTTTTGCTGCATTATCAGTGAAAATATGTACCAGATCTTCTGCATCTTCATATCCCTGGTTCTTTAACTCATTGATGAACCATTCAGTTACAGGCTCTGCTGCATTCTTAAAGGACTCAACATCCAGGTCCTCATATTTTACAACTTCTACGCCATTCTTTGTCTGCCAGCGGTCTAAGATCTCCTCGTCTCCGGCGCGGTTGATCTCACGCTCATAGGCAACTGCCTTGCGGCCTGCTTCATCAACTACCTTCTGCTGTTCCTGAGTCAGGCTGTCATAAATGCCCTGGTTGATACAGAAGAACAGGCAGTCATAGTTTGCATTCCAGAGAGATACGTACTTCTGTACTTCCTGTACGCTGGCTGCATCAATTGCAGGAAGCGGATTTTCCTGTCCGTCTACTGTCTTCTGCTGAAGAGCGGTATAAGTCTCGGACCAGTTCATATTGGTAGCATCTGCGCCCCAAAGCTCATAACACTTCATCAGAAGGTTGGAGCCAGCTACACGCAGCTTCAAGTTCTTCATGTCTTCTACAGAATGTACCGGGCGGACACTGTTGGTCAGCTGGCGGAAACCATTTTCTGCCATTCCCATACAGTGCAGATCATAGCTTTCCAGGATCCTTACCAGTTCTTCTCCGGCAGGTCCGTCTAAAACAGCATCTGCTGCTTCTACAGAGTCAAACAGGTATGGCAGTGATACTACGTTGAAACGCGGGTCAAAGGCAGAATAGATCAGGTTGCTGTGCATGGAGATCTGTACCGGATCGCCGTTCATCAGCGCCTGGATACCTTCTGACTGATTGCCGCCGGTCAGCTGGTCTGCTGCATATACTTCTACTTTGATCTTACCGCCGGTTGCCTGTTCCATTAATTCACCAAACTTACGTCCGGCCTGTGCCCAGGTACTGGTCTCTGTGGTGGAACAGGTGAAATTCCAGGTCATTTCCGGCCAGTCCAGATCACTATAATCTTCAATGGTATTAAAATCGTCATTATCAGTTGCTGTGGTGCCGCTGTCACCGCCTGTGGTCGTTCCATTTTCAACTGCTGCAGCACTTCCTAAAGCTGCTGGAAGGAAAGTAGAGATTCCCGGGATATAGGTGATCAGAAGCAGAACCACGATACATGCTACTACCATAGATACAACAGCACGGGAGATCTGCTGTAATGTTACCTGTAAGCCATTTTTCAGCTTTACACCGATTGCTACGAACAGGTTAACACCAACTGGCGGTGTTACCTGACC
>JBNMGK010000024.1:0-17455 GCA_050872205.1 Enterocloster sp. | reverse complement strand
TTGTGCAAGATGCCTGGTTTACCATAATTAAGGGGAAATGTAAACTTTTTATGAAGTCGTTGAATTAATTTACGTCAAGTGTTACAATGTATTAGATTGTATCATAAGCGTATTGTCTGCATTTGCAGGTCAGACGCAGGTTGAAAAGAATTTATATTTATATAAGGAAGAGAAGTTAGGAGATCATACCATGAACGTAATTGAGAAACTGTTCGGGACTCACAGCGAAAGAGAATTAAAGATGATCCGTCCGATCGTCACAAAGATCGAAAGTCTGCGCCCCGAAATGATTGCCAAGTCAGATGAGGAGCTGCGCGATCAGACCCGTATCCTGAAAGCAAAGCTGGCTGACGGAGCAACTCTGGATGACATTTTACCAGAGGCATTTGCTACTGTCCGTGAGGCGGCAAGAAGAACATTGAATATGGAGCATTTCCCGGTACAGCTGATCGGTGGTATTGTACTCCATCAGGGACGTATCGCAGAGATGCGTACAGGTGAAGGTAAAACATTAGTATCTACCTGTCCGGCATATCTGAACGCGTTAAAGGGAAAAGGCGTACAGATCGTTACTGTCAATGATTATCTGGCAAAACGAGATGCTGAGTGGATGGGACAGGTACACCGCTTCCTGGGACTGACTGTAGGTGTTGTATTAAATGACATGAACAGTGCCCAGAGAAAAGAGGCATATGCCTGCGATATTACCTATGTAACAAACAATGAACTTGGTTTCGACTATCTGCGTGATAACATGGCCATTTACAAAGAACAGCTGGTTCTGCGTGATCTGGACTACTGTATCATCGATGAGGTTGACTCTGTTCTTATTGATGAGGCAAGAACACCTCTTATTATTTCCGGACAGAGCGGAAAGTCTACCAAGCTGTATGAAGTATGTGACGTTTTAGCACGTCAGTTAGAGCGTGGTACTGTCTCCAAGGAATTTTCCAAGATCGATGCCATCATGGGTGAAGAAATCGAAGAGACTGGCGATTTCGTAGTAGATGAAAAGGATAAAGTAGTCAACCTGACAGAACAGGGTGTTAAGAAGGTTGAGGAATACTTCCACATTGATAACCTGGCTGATCCGGAGAATCTGGAGATCCAGCACAATATTATCCTTGCACTTCGTGCAAACAACCTGATGTTCCGTGATAAGGACTATGTAGTAAAAGATGATGAAGTCCTGATCGTTGATGAATTTACCGGACGTATTATGCCAGGCCGCCGTTACTCTGATGGTCTGCACCAGGCAATCGAAGCAAAAGAGCATGTAAATGTACGCCGCGAAAGCCGTACACTGGCTACTGTTACCTTCCAGAACTTCTTTAATAAGTTCACAAAGAAGGCAGGTATGACCGGTACTGCTCTTACAGAGGAGAAGGAATTCAGAAACATCTATGGAATGGATGTTATCGTGATCCCTACCAACCGTCCTGTTATCCGTAAGGACCTGGATGATGCCGTCTATAAGACAAAGAAAGAAAAATACAATGCAGTTGTTGATGAGGTTGTAAGAGCCCATGAAAAGGGACAGCCGGTTCTGGTTGGTACCATTACCATTGAAACTTCTGAACTTTTAAGCAAGATGCTGACCAAGAAGGGCATTCCTCATAAAGTCCTGAATGCCAAGTTCCATGAGCTGGAGGCTGAGATCGTTGCAGATGCCGGTATCCATGGTTCCGTTACCATCGCTACCAACATGGCAGGCCGTGGTACCGATATTAAGCTGGATCAGGAATCCAAGGATCTGGGCGGTTTAAAGATCATTGGTACAGAGCGTCATGAGTCCCGTCGTATTGACAACCAGCTGCGTGGACGTTCCGGACGTCAGGGAGACCCAGGTGAATCCAGATTCTACCTGTCCCTGGAAGATGATCTGTTAAGACTGTTTGGTTCTGAGCGTCTGATGCACATGTTTGAGGCAATGGGCGTACCGGAAGGTGAGCAGATCGAGCACAAGATGCTTTCCAATGCCATTGAGAAGGCCCAGATGAAGATCGAGGGCAACAACTACGGTATCCGTGAGCAGCTGCTTAAGTTTGACGAAGTAAACAATGAGCAGCGTGAAGTTATCTATGCAGAGCGCCGCAAGGTTCTGGATGGCGATAACATGCGTGATCTGGTTCTGAAGATGATTACCGACATTGTAGAAAACGCAGTAGATATGTCTGTTTCTGATGAAGATACAGCAGAAAAATGGGATCTTACTGAGTTAAATAACCTGCTTCTGCCAATTATCCCATTAAAGTCTGTTGTTCTCACAGATGAGCAGAAGAAGTCCATGAAGAAGAACGAATTAAAGCACACCTTAAAGGAAGCTGCTATCAAGCTGTATGAGACCAAGGAAGCTGAATTCCCAGAGCCTGAGCAGATCCGTGAGATCGAGCGTGTGGTTCTTCTGAAGGTTATTGACAATAAGTGGATGTCACATCTGGATGATATGGATGCTCTCCGTGAAGGAATCGGCTTACAGGCATACGGTCAGAGAGATCCGGTTGTTGAGTACAAGATGCAGGGCTATGAGCTGTATGAGGCTATGATGGCTGCCATCCAGGAAGAAACTGTACGTATCCTGTTCCACATCCGTGTAGAGCAGAAGGTAGAAAGAGAGTCTGCTGCCAGAGTGACAGGTACCAATAAGGACGCAACTCCGATCGCTCCAAAGAAGCGTGATGAGCAGAAGATCTATCCAAACGATCCATGCCCATGCGGTTCCGGAAAGAAATACAAGCAGTGCTGCGGACGTATTAAATAAAGTCCTATATGAACGAATTGAAAAATCTTCCTGCGTGGTAAACTACGCAGGGGGATTTTTGCAAAATGCGATACTAGGGTCAAAAGGTCGAAAATCCGATGCAAGCTTGCTTGCAAGAGGATTTTTGAACTTGGGACCCGTAAAAACATGAGTAAGTAGCCATTTTTTGAAGAAAAATGAGCGGATTACGAATGTTTTTGGATTGCGAGAGTGCGGAGCACGTAGCAATCCGGTATCAGAAAATAATAAAAAGAAAGCGGGTGAAGCTGTGGTTGAGTTAGATAATTTTAAATATACGTTATCAACGTATGACAAACCATTAGTGGAAGTGAGGGATTCACTTTGACCTGGATAATAAGGTCAGACGAATCGCTGAATTAGATAAATCCATGGAAGAGCCGGACTTCTGGAATGATCCGGACCGCTCTACCAAACTGGTGCGGGAAGCAAAACACTTAAAAGATGAGGTGGATACTTTCCGTGAACTGGAGCAGGAATACGAAGACATCCAGACCATGATCCAGATGGGTTATGAGGAAAATGATGCTTCCCTGATTCCTGAGATCCAGGAAATGTTAGACCATTTTTCCGAGACACTGGAAAAAATGCGTATGAAGCTTCTGCTTTCCGGCGAATACGATGGCTATGATGCTATTTTACGTCTGAATGCAGGTGCAGGCGGAACAGAGTCCTGCGACTGGTGCAGTATGCTGTACCGTATGTATTGCCGCTGGGCAGAGAAAAAGGGCTTTAAGGTAGAAGTTCTTGATTATCTGGACGGTGATGAAGCAGGTATCAAATCTGTAACCATTCAGATCAGCGGGGAAAATGCCTATGGCTATCTCCGGTCTGAGCATGGTGTACACCGTCTGGTACGTATTTCTCCTTTCAATGCTGCAGGTAAGAGACAGACCTCTTTCGTATCCTGCGATGTGATGCCGGATATTAAAGAAGATATTGATATTGAGATCAATCCGGATGATATCCGTATTGATACCTACCGCTCCAGTGGTGCCGGTGGACAGCATATCAATAAGACATCTTCTGCTATCCGTATTACCCATTATCCTACAGGTATCGTTGTTACCTGCCAGAATGAACGTTCCCAGTTCCAGAACAAGGATAAGGCAATGCAGATGTTAAAGGCAAAGCTGTATATGCTCCGTCAGGAGGAACAAGCAGCAAAGGCAGCAGGCATTCGTGGTGATGTAAAAGATAACGGCTGGGGCAGCCAGATCCGTTCCTATGTCCTTCAGCCATATACCATGGTAAAAGACCACCGCACAGGGGAAGAAAGCGGAAATGTAGATGCTGTTTTAGACGGCTCCATTGACAATTTCATCAGCGCGTATCTGCGCTGGATGAGCCTTGGCTGTCCAAATAAAAATGCAGCCCAGGATGACTGATATTCAGTCACCCCAGACCGCTGCAAGTGGTGATCAGGTCTTTGCGTTTAAAGGCAGCATCAATTGTAAAGTAAATATATTTCCTGAAGTTTCAAAGGAATACAGGCCGCCATGTTGTGTGACAATGGCGGCCATACTTTTGATCCCAAAGCCATGGCCGGGCTGGTGAGTGGAAGATTTTGGAAATTCTCCTTCCATTTGGATAGTTCCGGCGTAGGCGTTTTTTGTAGAGATCAAAAGCTTATTATTATTTACCAGTGTGCGCAGATAAACTCTGCGTGCTTTTTTTTCGCTTAATTTTGAGGCGGCAAAAATGGCATTTTCCAGGGCATTGGAAAACAGGGAGCACAGTTCGATATCGGAAATGGAAAGCGTTCCAGGAAGATTGGCCTCTATACAGAGAGTGACATCCATTTCCGCTGCCTTTGTCTCAAAAGAGGATAGTACAAGGTCTACAGTCTCATTTGCACAATATCGTTTAGGGGTAATGGCATCGATCTCCACTTCTGCCTGGGAAAGGTACTCCTTTATTTTTTCCAGATTTCCCTCAGCTGCAAAGCTGCCGATGAGAGCCAGGTGGTGGCGCATGTCGTGGCGGTAGATCCGGGCCTGTTCCTGGTTCTGGCGTTGCCTGGCTAATGACTGTCTGGCAGATTCCAGTACCAGCGTCTGCATTTCATGTTCATACTCCAGTTTGTGTACTTCTCTGGTACGGCCAAATACCATTAACAGAAGAAAATAGGCGGTTAATGTACTAAGGCCAATGAGAAAACGCAGCAGCACATTAGGGTCAGTGCTTAAATAGCCGCCAGATGCAAGGATCGTAGCATTATATAGAAATGGAATTGCGCTGAATTTCAAAATGTCTAAGGCTGAAAAGGTATCCAGCAGCTGGCAAAAGACCGGCTGCATAAACCTGTGGATGAGCCAGAGCATGACCAGACTGGTCAAAAGCAGAAAAAGGTAATCTACTGTTTTTGATACAGGCAGAAACTCCCGGGAGATCCGTGCGGCGGACATAGCCGGAACGCACATAAAAATGGCACTGAGAGTAGCAAAATAGGTTTTGATCAATCCTTTGCCGGAAAGCAGCCAGAAAAGCAGAAATACCGGAAGCTGGGCAAAGAACAGATAGAAACGCAGATAAATTTTTATGCCCAGGAAACAGCCTGCAAGGAGCTGGAGAAGCACGATCATGCCTGCACCGCCCCATAAAAGCCGGCGCCTGTTGTTGGAAAGGCGGGAAGGCGCTGCATCTAACAGCATAGTCATAACGGCTATGGCATAAAGGATAATGGTCAGGTTGGAAAGTGTCTGAATCATTCTGTGTCTTCCTCCAGTCTTCCGTTTAACAGGTAATTCATATAGGCGGATTTGGCTTTGGAGAACACATCACGGGAAACAGGGACAACCTTACCTGTATTGGTGGAAAAACCATTTTTATTAAGGCCTGTTACCTGGCGCAGGTTTACCAGATAGGAGCGGTGTGGCTTGAAAAAGCTTCCGCTTGCAAGGAGTTCTTTTTCATAATCTCCCAGACGGCCGGAAGCGGTGTAGGTGGTTTCATCTGCCAGGTTAAAAGTAACCAAATGGTTCTGGACCTCCACAAAAACGATCTGGGAAAAGAGAAGCCGGACAATTCCGGTACTGGTCTTTAAGGGAATATAAGGTGCACTGCTTTTAAAATCGGCCAACAGCCTGTCAAGAACTGGAAACAGCGTGTCAGCATCCAGTGGCTTTAAAAGGTAGTCGGCGGCACCAACCCGGTAGCTTTCCACTGCATACTCTCTGGAAGAGGTGAGGAAAATAATGGGAATGGTGCAGTTGGCCTGCCGGATCTCCCTGGCAGCGTCCATTCCTGTAATACCAGGCATAAGAATATCTAAAAGCAGCAGATCAAAGTGGTGGACTGGCATAGTCTCCAAAAGATCTGTGGCATTATGAAAAATATCATAAGTCAGAGAACCATCCCGCTTTAAGCGGTATTCTTCCAGAAGGGAAGTAAGGCGGGAAAGCTCTGCCTGACTGTCATCGCAAAGAGCAATGTGCATTGTGTTACCTCCAAATGTAAAAAGCCGGGATGCGGGGGCATGAACCCGGTATGATACCATATTTTAACATAGGAAAAAGTGCGGCTCAATAGAAAGCTTACATTTAGAAAGACTGAAAAGTTTACATTTTACGCAGTCTGAGATACATTTCACGCAAAACATGCATTTTTTGCTGAAAATCTGTTACCATAAGTATTAGCCGCAGAGCGGGGGAAGAGAGTAATAAATATAAATGCAAAGTACGAAGGGAGAAAAGATTATGAGAAAAAGAGTATTGGTATCCATTCTGGCTGCATGTGTAGCAGTAGGAATCAGCGCATGTGGAGGAAAGAGCGAGGCAGCAGCACCAGCAACAACCGCAGCTCCGGAGGCTACAGCAGCACCTGAAACAACCGCAGCTCCAGAAACTGAAGCAGATACAGAAGCAGAGGCAGACACACAGGAAGATTACATTCAGATCCCAGTAACCGTTGTAAACGGAACTGGCGTAGATATTGCAGCATTAAGACTGTCCGGTGCAAGCCTGAATGAGTGGGGCGATGATCTTCTGGGAGATGAGATCATGACTCACGGAACCTATGCAGAGCTGCTGTTAAATGTAGATGAGAATAATCTGGCCTGGGATATGCAGGTAGAAGATACAGATGGAAATCCACTGGAGTGGTATGATATTGACATCAGTGATATGCCAGCAGATGGTTTTGTAATTGAACTTCTCTGGGATGGTTCTGAGGGAACTGCAAACCTTCTTGAAGATATGTCACAGTTAGAGGGCGATTACTCAGAGGTTCAGTAAAGCAGTAAAAGCAGTTTAAACAACTGGAAAAAGATGAATCAGATCAGTATAAGACGGTGGCTGAAAATGGCTGCCGTCTTTTTCGATGCCAGTGACAGGTTTATTGATTTTCGTTAAATTAAAAACAGTTGCATTTTACCGGGAAGTATGTTAGTATCTTTCACATGAATACAGATGTGTTCGCAATACGGACACAAACAGGAAGGAAGAAAAGGGCTCATGGAGGACAAAAGTAAGTATTTTGTTGTAAAACAAAAGGCAGTGCCGGAGGTTCTTTTAAAGGTTGTAGAAGCGAAAAAACTACTGGAAACAGTAAGAGCCATTACTGTACAGGAAGCTGCAGACCGGGTTGGGATCAGCCGCAGTTCTTTTTACAAATATAAGGACGACATTTTTCCTTTCTATGACAATACAAAGGGAAAAACCATTACACTGGTAGTTCAGATGGATGACAAACAGGGGCTTTTAAGTGACCTGCTCCATGTGGTTGCAGTGTACCGGGCCAATATCCTTACCATTCACCAGAGTATTCCGGTCAATGGCGTGGCTACTTTGACACTGAGTGTGGAAGTAAGGGAAAATACAGGAAATGTTTCCAGCATGATCGATGAACTGGAAGTGTTAGACGGTATCCATTATGTAAAAATACTGGCCAGAGAATAAAATAAAAAAGATCAGGCCGGTAAAAAATATCAGGTAACATACAGGGAGCGAGAGATTATGATCAAGACAGCAGTTATGGGATACGGTACCATTGGATCTGGTGTTGCAGAGATCCTGGACCAGAATAAGGCAGAGGTTGCAAAAAGCGCAGGACAGGAAGTTGAATTAAAATATGTCCTGGATCTGAGAGACTTTCCAGACAGTCCGGTAGCGGACAAGATCATCCATGATTTTAAGATCATTGAGGAAGACCCGGAAGTACAGGTAGTAGTGGAGACCATGGGCGGATTAAATCCGGCATATCCATTTGTAAAGGCGTGCCTGTTAGCTGGAAAACATGTAGTTACTTCCAATAAGGCTTTAGTAGCTGCTTATGGAACAGAGCTGCTTGCTATCGCAAGAGAAAAGCAGGTCAATTTCTTCTTTGAGGCAAGTGTAGGCGGCGGAATTCCGATCATCCGTCCATTATACCGTTGCCTGATGGGAGAGCGCATTGAAGAAATCACAGGTATTTTAAACGGAACTACCAACTATATCCTGACTAAAATGGATAAAGAAGGGGAGACCTTTGAAAATGCCTTAAAAGAGGCTCAGAACCTGGGATATGCAGAGCGCAATCCGGAAGCAGACGTAGAAGGCCATGATACCTGCCGCAAGATCGCTATCTTAACTTCTATGGCAACTGGAAAGACGGTTAATTACGAGGATATTTATACAGAAGGTATTACAAAGATCACAGATATTGACTTTAAGTATGCAGAAAAAATGGGAACCTCCATTAAGCTGTTTGGAACCAGCCGTATTAAGGATGGCAAGGTAAGTGCTTATGTAGCTCCTGTTATGATCAGCAAGAGCAATCCACTGTATTCCGTAAATGATGTATTTAACGGCATCGTTGTAAAGGGAAATATGCTGGGAACCTCCATGTTTTATGGAAGCGGCGCAGGAAAGCTGCCAACAGCCAGCGCAGTAGTTGCTGATATCATTGAAGCAGTACAGAATATGGATCATAATGTTCCACTTGGCTGGACCGATGAAAAGCAGGAGATCCTTCCTATGGATCAGACCAGGTTCCGTTACTTTATCCGTGTTGCAGGCTCTTACAGAAACAAAGAGCAGGAAGTAAATGAGTATTTCGGCAATGCAGAGGTGATCGAACTTTACGGAATGGATGAATTTGCGATCCTTACAAAGGAAATGACAGAGGGAGAATTAAAGGCAGCTGCAAGCACCTTTGATACAAAAGCCCAGTCACGTTCTGAGTATGGTATCAAGCAGATGATCCGCGCGGTGCTGTAGTTTATAACTGAATAAATAAACAGGTAAAATAATAAAGGCCTTTCTCTCCGGAATATTGGAAACGGGGAGAAAGGCTTTTTTGACATGTTCAATATTGATCTTTATGAAACAGATTAATTTGCCGGTGCCTGTAACTGCATCTGAAGCTGCTGCTGCATCTGGTAGATCAGCTGATTGATCTGAGGTCCCTTCACCGGGTCCCGAAGCAGATCATAATAATTGATCAGGCTGTAAAAGAAGAACATGGTCATGGCAATGGCAATGACGCTGAAAATAAAACCGGCCAGCGCTTTGCCTGGGTATTTCTTTCCGGGGCGGATGTCCGCATTTTTTGCCATAATGGCAAGCACGATACCGATCACTCCGCAGATCAGGCCCATAGGGGTGTTTTTTCCGCTTACAAGGGAAAATGGCAGATAAAAAAGGCTGCAGATAATACCTGCAATGCCGCTGATCAGGGAGCAGGCTGCCAGCTGTTCCGCTGAACTGGATGTTTTTCTTGGTTTTTTGGAAGTATTATTCATAAGTTAAATTAGGATCCTTTCTATTTCGCTTATTATAGCATGTAAATGATAGGATGTCCAGCCAGCCCAAGTCTTGCATAAGGCTTTAAGATGAATTATAATAAAACCTCAGAACAACAAAAAACATGTGAGGACTATCAATGGATATTATTAAAGCACTGGCAGAAGAACTGAATATTGGACGCCACCAGGCAGAGGCAGCTGTAAAGCTCATTGACGAGGGCAATACCATTCCATTCATTGCCAGATACCGTAAAGAAGCAACAGGTTCATTAAATGACGAAGTTTTAAGAAATTTAGATGAACGTTTAAAATATTTAAGAAACCTGGAAGACAGAAAAGAGCAGGTCATCGGTGCTATTTCTGACCAGGGGAAAATGACGGCAGAACTGGAGAAACAGATCCGGGAAGCAGCAACTTTAGTGGCAGTAGAAGACTTATACCGCCCATACAAGCCAAAACGTCGTACCAGAGCTATGATCGCCCGTGAAAAGGGCTTAGAGCCTTTGGCAAATGTGATCCTTTTACAGAATTTAAAAGAACCTGTGGAAAAAGCGGCAGAGGCCTATGTTTCCGCTGAAAAAGGCGTGGAAAGTGTTCAGGATGCCATTAACGGTGCCATGGACATTCTTGCAGAAGGTATTTCAGACGATGCAAAATACCGCACCTATATCCGAAATATTACCATGAACAAGGGACTTCTCCAGTCAACAGCAAAGGACGGGGAAAAGCAGTCTGTTTATGAGACCTATTATAATTACGAAGAACCAGTGAAAAAAGCAGCCGGACACCGCATCCTTGCATTAAACAGAGGAGAAGATGAGAAGATCCTTACTGTAAAGGTGGCAGCGCCAACAGAGCAGATCTTGGGATACCTGGAAAAACAGGTGATCACAAAGGAAAATCCATATACCACACCTGTATTAAAGGCAGTGATCCAGGACAGCTACAGCCGTCTCATTGCTCCTTCTGTAGAGCGTGAGATCCGCAGCGAACTGACTGATAAGGCCCAGGAAGGCGCGATCCGTGTATTTGGAAAGAACTTAGAGCAGCTTCTTATGCAGCCTCCAATTGCTGGTAAAGTAGTATTAGGCTGGGATCCGGCATTCCGTACCGGCTGTAAGCTGGCTGTAGTGGACAGCACAGGAAAAGTTCTGGATACCGTGGTCATTTTCCCGACTGCTCCTCAGAACAAGGTGGCAGAGTCAAAGAAGATATTAAAAGACCTGATCCATAAATACGGCATTTCCCTGATCTCTGTAGGAAACGGAACTGCTTCCAGAGAGTCAGAGCAGATCATTGTAGAGCTGTTAAAGGAATTAAAAGAGCAGGTACAGTATGTGATCGTAAATGAGGCCGGAGCTTCTGTTTATTCCGCAAGTAAGCTGGCTACAGAAGAATTCCCTAAGTTCGATGTAGGCCAGAGAAGCGCTGTTTCCATTGCAAGAAGACTGCAGGATCCGCTGGCAGAACTGGTAAAGATCGATCCAAAATCTATTGGCGTGGGCCAGTATCAGCATGATATGAACCAGAAGAACCTGGGAGAAGCATTGGGCGGCGTTGTAGAAGACTGTGTAAATAAAGTAGGTGTTGATTTAAATACAGCATCTGCTTCCCTGTTAGAATATGTTTCCGGTATCAATAAGACTCTTGCAAAGAACATTGTGGCATACAGAGAAGAAAATGGTGCTTTTAAGAACCGCAAGCAGCTTTTAAAGGTGGCAAAACTGGGCCCAAAGGCATTTGAACAGTGCGCTGGATTTATGAGGATCACAGGAGGCGATAACCCCTTAGACGGCACCAGTGTTCATCCGGAAAGCTATGAGGCAGCAGGAAAGCTGTTAGAGAAATTAGGATATACAGAAGATCAGCTGTCCCATGGCGGTTTAAATGGTATCAGTAAAAAGATCGGCGATTATAAGAAAATGGCCCAGGAAATGGGCGTAGGCGAGATCACACTCCGTGATATTACTGCTGAACTGGAAAAACCGGCCAGAGACCCGCGAGATGAGATGCCTCGTCCTGTTTTAAGAAGTGACATTATGGAAATGAAAGACTTAAAGCCGGGAATGGTATTAAAGGGAACCGTGCGAAATGTCATTGACTTTGGTGCATTTGTGGATATCGGTGTTCATCAGGATGGCCTGGTGCACATTTCCCAGATGACAGACCGTTATATCAAGCATCCATTAGAGGCAGTAAGCGTAGGTGACGTGGTAGATGTAAAGATCTTAAGCGTAGATATGGATAAGAAGAGGATAGCTCTTACAATGAAGGGAGTAAAGGATGGTAATTGATACTTGGGGCCCGGAGGAAACAAGGGCTTTTGGAAAGAAAATGGGACAGGAAGCAAGACCTGGACAGGTGATCTGCTTAAATGGTGACCTGGGAGTGGGAAAGACTATCTTCACCCAGGGATTTGCAGAGGGACTGGGAATCGATGAGCCGGTAAACAGCCCAACTTTTACCATTGTCCAGCAGTATGATACAGGAAGACTGCCGCTTTACCATTTTGACGTATACCGTATTGGTGATATCAGCGAAATGGACGAGATCGGATACGAAGACTGTTTCTACGGAGACGGCGTTTCTCTTATCGAATGGTCCCAGCTGATTGAAGAGATCCTTCCGGAACATGTGACTGAGATCACCATTGAAAAAGACCTGGAAAAAGGATTTGACTACAGAAAGATACGGGTGGAGGAAAAATAATGAAAGTTCTTGGTATTGAAAGTTCATCTTTAGTAGCCAGTGTGGCACTTGTAACAGATGACATTCTCACAGCAGAATATACGGTAAACTTTAAAAAGACTCATTCCCAGACACTCCTTCCCATGTTAGATGAGATCGTAAAAATGCTGGGACTGGACCTGGAGACTATTGACGCCATTGCAGCAGCAGGGGGACCAGGTTCCTTTACCGGTCTTCGCATTGGCGCAGCTACTGCAAAGGGACTGGGACTGGCATTAAAGAAGCCTCTGATCCATGTGCCTACAGTAGATGCCATTGCTTACAATATGTGGGGAGCATCCGGTCTGATCTGCCCTATTATGGATGCAAAAAGGTGTCAGGTATATACAGGACTGTACCACATGGAAAATGGAATTGAGACTGTTATGGAGCAGTGCCCTATGGATATGGGAGAACTGATCGAACAGTTAAATCAGCAGTCTGAGCGGGTGATCTTCTTAGGAGACGGTGTACCGGTATACAAGACCATGATCGAAGAGAAAATGACAGCGCCTTATGTATTTGCACCTGCCCAGATGAACAGACAGCGTGCATCCTGTGTGGCAGCTCTTGGTATGAAGGCACTGACAGAAGGCTATACAGGAGCAAAGGTTCAGCCTGCAGACGAATTTGTACCGGATTACCTGCGAAAATCCCAGGCAGAAAGACAGAGAGAAGCGGAAAACTCCCCAGACGGACAGGCAGGAAAGCTTCCGGGAGATTATTGATCACCGTTTATTACAGGGATTAGGAGAAAGAGATAAATGTGTATAAATGAGGCTGGATGGATCCGCCTGATGGAAGAAAAAGACATAGAGCAGGTGGAAGAACTGGAAAAACAGTGCTTTTCTGTTCCATGGTCTGAAAATATATTAAAAGGCGGGCTGAATGGCCGGTTTGATACTTACCTGGTGTGGGAAAAAGAAGGGATCATAGCCGGTTACTGTGCTTTACGAGTCCTTGCAGATGAAGGAGAGATCCAGCGTATTGCAGTCCTTCCTTCCTGGCGCCGCCACGGAATAGCCAAAAGCCTGATGGAAGCCATGATACAGGTATCCAGAGAAAAGGGGGCTGTTCAGATGTCCTTAGAAGTGCGGGAAAGCAATACAGGTGCCAGAACGCTGTATGAAAATTATGGCTTTATCCAGGAGGCAGTCCGCAAAAACTATTATGAAAATCCGGTAGAAAACGCCTGCATCATGTGGAAACACGAGCTGTAAGAAACTACCAGTAAAAACAGGAATAAAATCCGTATATAATGGAGAGGGACGGGAGACGTTCCTCTCTTTTTGCAGATTACCGGCGAAAAGAGGCAGAGAAAGGCGAGGATACAAATATGAGAAAAATGGGACCAGACGGACAGTTGGAAAGGATGATATGCAATGCCTGCGGTAAGAAACTGGTGGTAAAACAGGGAATCGTGTTAGAAGGAGCTATTAGCATTGACCACACATGGGATTATTTCTCAGAAAAAGATGGTCAGACAGACCATTTTGACCTGTGTGAAGAGTGTTATGACCAGCTGACAGCCACTTTTAAAATACCGGTAGAAACAGAAGAGCAGACAGAGTATTTATAGCCAATATACAAGGACAGGCTCAATTTTCCTCAGCACTTGATTATTAAGCTGCAAATGTGATATGATTTGGAAAGTTAAATGTATGATGTTCCTATATAGAATATACAGCGGGAACAGGACGAATGTCCTCTCGGAGTCTTTCCTGTACCTGCCTTTGTGGCTGATTTCCTGCCAGTCGTACCCGAATTTCATCAACGTACGCACCGCGTACGCCTCAGAAATTTGGGTACAACTGACAAAAAATCCTCTCACAAAATCAGGCACAGAAAGATTCCGAGAGAACATATGAAAGAAAATGAGGAAAAAATATGTTAGATATATGTTTACTTGGAACAGGCGGCATGATGCCTCTTCCTTACCGGTGGCTTACCTCTATGATGGCCCGGTGTGCAGGCAGCAATCTTCTTATTGACTGCGGAGAAGGCACCCAGATCGCGTTAAAAGAAAAGGGATGGAGCCCGAAGCCAATCGATGTGATCTGCTTTACCCATTACCACGCAGACCATATCAGCGGCCTTCCAGGGCTTCTTCTGACTATGGGAAATGCAGAACGCACAGAGCCATTGACACTGATCGGACCAAAGGGTCTGGAACGTGCGGTAAATGCTTTATGCATGATCGCGCCGGAGCTTCCCTTTGACCTTAAATTTATTGAACTGACAGAACAGGAAGAAAGCCTGCAGATCGGTCCTTATGTGATTGATGCATACCGTGTGAACCATAAGGTGATCTGCTATGGATATTCGATCCGTATTCCGAGAAAAGGCCGGTTTGATGTAGACCGTGCAAGAGAGCAGATGATCCCACAGAAATTCTGGAGCCGTCTCCAGAAGGGGGAAGTCATTGAAGAAGATGGACGGACATTTACGCCGGATATGGTACTGGGAGCAGACAGAAGGGGCTTAAAAGTTACCTATTGTACAGATACCCGCCCGGTTCCGGTGATCGCGCAGTATGCAAAAGATGCAGACCTTTTTATCTGTGAAGGCATGTACGGTGAGAAGGAAAAGGCAGCAAAAGCAAGGGAATATAAGCATATGACCTTTTATGAGGCTGCAAACCTGGCAAAAGAGGCCCAGCCGGCTCAGATGTGGCTGACCCATTACAGCCCGTCCCTTACAAGACCGGAGGAATATATGGAGGAAGTAAAACAAATCTTCCCAAGGGCGAAAGCTGCCAGAGATGGCTGGACTGTGGAACTGGAGTTTGATGAAGAGTAACAGGTGTTCCAAGAGCACATATAAAGGATAAGGTGGAAATATGAATACAACTGCAGCAGAAGATGTTTTAATACTGGCGATCGAAAGCTCCTGCGATGAAACAGCAGCTTCCGTTGTGAAAAATGGACGTACCGTTCTGTCAAATGTGATCTCATCCCAGATCGCAACTCATACAGTATATGGAGGCGTAGTACCGGAGATCGCTTCCAGAGAGCATATAAAGGCGATCAATTATGTAATAGAGCGTGCTCTTACAGAGGCAAATGTGACTCTCGAGGATATTACGGCTATTGGTGTTACCTATGGACCGGGATTGGTGGGGGCATTATTGGTAGGCGTGGCAGAGGCCAAAGCCATTGCTTATGCTGCCCATAAACCATTGATCGGTGTTCACCACATTGAGGGCCATGTATCTGCTAACTTTATTGAAAATCCGGACCTGGAACCTCCGTTTGTGTGCCTGATCGTTTCCGGCGGTCATACCCACCTGGTAATTGTAAAGGATTATGGAGAATTTGAGATCATAGGACGGACCAGGGATGATGCTGCAGGTGAAGCCTTTGATAAAGTGGCAAGAGCAGTAGGCTTAGGCTATCCAGGAGGACCAAAGGTGGATAAGGCAGCAAAAGAGGGAAATCCTCATGCTATGGAGTTTCCACGGGCAAAAGTAGCAGACTCTCCTTATGATTTCAGTTTCAGCGGCTTAAAATCCGCAGTGCTGAATTATATTAACCATGCAAAAATGACAGGAGAAGAGATCTATGTGCCGGATCTGGTAGCTTCTTTCCAGAATGCGGTAGTAGATGTTCTGGTCAGCAGGGCTATTACAGCAGCAAAGGAATATGGATATAAGAAGCTGGCTATTGCAGGTGGAGTGGCTTCCAACAGTGCTCTTCGTGCAGCTATGAAAGAAGCCTGTGATAAGAACGGTATTACATTTTATCATCCGTCCCCTATTTTCTGTACTGATAATGCAGCTATGATCGGTGCAGCGGCTTACTATGAGTATATAAAGGGAAATCGCTCCGGTTGGGACTTAAATGCAGTTCCAAACTTAAAGTTAGGGGAAAGATAACAGGAAACAGGAGTAAGAAGAAATGAAAGAACATTGCACAGCAGTCGTCCTTGCAGCAGGCAGAGGAACCCGTATGGGCACACAGACAGCAAAACAGTATCTGGAATTACAGGGAAAGCCTGTCCTTGCATATGCACTGGAAGTCTTTGAACAGACAGAGGCAGTGGATGATATCCTGCTTATGACAGATAAAGACCATGTAGAGTACTGTGAAAGGGAGATCTGTGGGAAATACGGCATAAAGAAGGTGTCAGCTGTAGCTCCAGGGGGAAAAGAACGCTATGAGAGTGTATGGAAGGCGCTGTGCATTTTAAAAGAAAGAGGAACGTCAGGATACGTTATGATCCATGACGGTGCAAGACCTTTTATCACAGAAGAGATCCTGGAACGGGTATATGAACAGGTGCAGGAAAAGAAAGCCTGCGTTGTTGGCATGCCTGTAAAAGATACCATAAAGCTTATTAATAAAGACGGGCAGATCGAAAAAAGCCCGGACCGCTCTCTTGTGTGGCAGGCCCAGACTCCCCAGGTGTTTGAATTGTCTCTTATTATAGAGGCTTTTGAACGACAGATGCAGGGAGACTGCAGCCATATAACAGATGATGCCATGGTAGTAGAAAAGCAGATGGGAATTCCGGTATATATGGTAGAAGGAAGTTACAATAATATAAAGATAACGACCCCGGAGGATCTGGTTATTGCACAGGCGTTTTTGAATGTCTGAACAGGCTGAAAAGTATACCTTAAAAACTTTTTGAAAAAATATAAAAAAAGTGTTGACATATGTTTCCAGCCATGATATTATAACTGAGCTGCTGATGAACAGCAACAAAATAAGAAAAACAAGAAAAAATAAATTAAAAAAACTCTTGACAAATCGTTTCTTATCTTGTAAAATTGAAAAGCACGTTTGGAGAGATATCGAAGCGGTCATAACGAGGCGGTCTTGAAAACCGTTTGTCCGAAAGGGCGCGTGGGTTCGAATCCCACTCTCTCCGTTAAGGCAAACGCAACGAGATGCCTTTACAAATAAATAACTTTTAAGAATCAACCAAGCAGAAGTACCCAAGTGGTTGAAGGGGCTCCCCTGGAAAGGGAGTAGGTCGTTAGTAGCGGCGCGAGGGTTCAAATCCCTCCTTCTGCGTTACGAAACGTGAGTTTCGATGTACCTTTAAAATTAAAGACTGAATAATACACAAACCCTGAAAATTCTAAAATAAAAGGTCTGGTTTGGACCTTTGGATTTTTGAGAAAATTCAGAACAAAAACCAAGGAATGAAGGTTTAGGATAAATTAGCCAAGCTAAGTAATCTTAACCAAGAATCAACTTTTTAACATGAGAGTTTGATCC
>JBNMGK010000399.1:0-2421 GCA_050872205.1 Enterocloster sp. | reverse complement strand
TATGTACACTCTTCCGTATATAGAGGCCTTTGGTACAGAGACAGAAGTAGTTCCGGGAATTCCGTCTTTCTGTGCGGCAGCAGCCATTTCCAGAACGCCCCTTACAGCATGGGATGAAGATCTGGTGATTGCGCCAGTGCGGAAAAACAGCCCGGAAGACCTGACAAAGCTTCTTAAAGAACATGATAACGTAGTGTTTATGAAGCCTTCTTCCGACAAGGAAGCACTTTTAACAGCGATCAGAGAAAGCGGAAAGGAAAATTCCTTTGTCCTGGTGGAAAAAGCAGGAACAAGGGAACAGCGCCTGATCCGCGATTTTAATGAATTAAAGGAAAATGACATCCCTTATCTGTCTTTGATGATACTTAAGTAACATAAGTAATAGAGGAACACAATATGAAATACCAGATAAAAGACGGAACCGTCACCTTAGGCGGGGAAATGATATTATCCCATATTGATTTTGAGATACAGGGAAACCAGAAAATTGCAGTAGTGGGAAGAAATGGCGCAGGAAAGACTACATTACTGCGCCTGATCGCAGGGGAACTGAGCCTGGACCGGGATGACAGGCGTCAGGGACCGGGTATCCTGGCATCCAGACAGCTGACTGTGGAAATGCTTGGGCAGCAGGCTCTGGCAGAGGAAGAACGGACGGTAGAAGAGCTGATGATGCTTCATTGTCCTGCAAAAGGTCCCTTTGACAGGGAACGTTTTGAGTATGAGCGGGAATATGACACCCTTTTTACAGGTCTTGGCTTTCAGAAAGAAGATAAAAAACGTTCTATAGCAGCTTTTTCTGGTGGTCAGAAAACAAAGATCGCCCTGATCCAACTGCTCCTTAAAAAGCCGGATATTTTATTACTGGATGAGCCTACCAATCATCTGGATATGGAAACCGCCTGCTGGCTGGAAGGCTATTTAAACCAGTATCCGGGAGCAGTGGTCATGGTCAGCCACGACCGCTTTTTTATGGACAGGACCGCAGATATTGTTTATGAACTGGAGCAGGGAAAAATGACCCGCTATGTGGGAAATTATACCCAGTACCGGGAGCAGAAACGGAAAAACTATGAGATCCAGATGAAGGCATATCTGCGTCAGCAGGAAGAGATAGAACGCCAGGAAGAACTGATCAAACGGTTTAAAAATAAGCCTTCTAAGGCCGCTTTTGCCCGTTCCAGAAAGAAGATATTAGAGCGGATGCATCCAGTGGAAAAGCCAAGGGAAGATATGGCCCATATTTTTACAGGAAGTATTACGCCATTGATCTCAGGAAGCAAATGGGTCTTTGAGGCAGAGCATTTAAAGATCGGTTATGATAAGCACCCTTTATTGGAATTGAGTCTGCGTATCCGGAAAGGCCAGAAGATCGGACTTTTAGGGGTAAATGGTTCCGGCAAGACTACCTTTTTAAAGACAGTGGCGGGATTTCTGCCTGCTGTAGCCGGAGACTGTACACTGGGGAATAACATTACCATTGGGTATTTTGACCAGTATTCGGCTGCGATCCAGTCAGAAAAAACAGTAGTAGAACATTTTTCAGATCTGTTTCCTTCATTGACGGACAAAGAAGTGCGGACTATTTTAGGCGCCTATCTTTTTAAAGGGAAAGACGCTGCAAAACGGGTAGATGATCTGTCCGGCGGTGAGAAAGCAAGGCTGGTGCTGGCAGAACTGCTGCAAAGCCGTCCTAATTTCCTGATCCTGGATGAACCTACCAATCACATGGACATTCAGGCAAAAGAGACTCTGGAGTCGGCTTTTCAGGCATATGAAGGTACCATTCTCTTTGTATCCCATGACCGTTATTTTATTCGTCAGGTAGCAAAGTCCGTGCTTATTTTTGAAAATAATGCCGCCTTTTATTATCCATTTGGATATGAACATTACCTGGAGCGGAAAGAAAAAGAAGCTTCCGGAGAGCCGTTAGCCGCCAGAATAAAGGCAGAAGAACAGGCGCTGATCGAAGGCTTAAAGGCAGTTCCAAAGGCGGAAAGGCACAGGCTGCGGGAGATACCAGAGGAAGAAGTCTATGACCAGTGGAGGCTGCGGCTGGCTGCAGAGGCAATAGAAAATGCTGCAGAGAATGTAGAGGAGATCTGGCAGCAGATTTTGGAAAAAAATGGAAAAAGAGAAGAATGGGAGCTGGAACACTGGGGAGAGACGGCAGAGGCAGAATGGGAAGCGGATCTGAACCAGAGCGGGACCAACCTTAAGGCAGCCCAGTCCGCCTGGACGGATGCGTGCCTTTTCTGGTATGATATCTGGCGGGAGTCTCATCCGGAGCCCGCAGAGCCTCATCCAGAACTCACAGAGCCGCCACAGGCGGCAACCACAGAGGAAAGTCAAAGGAGATAATAAATATGATATTATTCAAACAGGCAGATGTATATGCACCGGAATATCTTGGAGTAAAGG
>JBNMGK010000076.1:0-9578 GCA_050872205.1 Enterocloster sp. | reverse complement strand
GCACCTACCATAGGGTTGTTACCCATACCGATCAGGCCCATCATTTCTACATGAGCAGGAACGGAAGAGGAACCAGCGAACTGTGCGTCAGAGTGCATACGTCCCATAGCATCGGTCATACCGTAGGAAGCAGGACCTGCTGCCATGTTGTCTGGGTGAAGAGTACGTCCTGTACCGCCGCCGGAAGCTACGGAGAAGTACTTCTTGCCTTTTTCGATGCATTCCTTCTTGTAGGTACCAGCTACTGGGTGCTGGAATCTGGTTGGGTTGGTGGAGTTACCGGTAATGGAAACGTCAACGCCTTCCTTCCACATGATAGCAACGCCTTCTGTTACATCGTTAGCGCCGTAGCAGTTTACTTTTGCTCTTAAGCCGTCAGAGTAGGACTTTCTCCACAGTTCTTTTACTTCGCCTGTGTAGTAATCCATTTCAGTTTCAACATATGTAAATCCGTTGATACGGGAGATAATCTGAGCAGCGTCTTTTCCTAAACCGTTTAAGATAACGCGCAGAGGTTTCTGACGAACTTTGTTAGCCTTCTCAGCGATACCGATCGCACCTTCAGCAGCTGCGAAAGACTCATGTCCTGCTAAGAAGCAGAAGCAGTCAGTATCTTCTTCCAGAAGCATCTTGCCCAGATTACCATGTCCTAAACCAACCTTACGCTGGTCAGCAACAGAACCTGGGATACAGAATGCCTGAAGACCTTCGCCGATTGCTGCAGCAGCGTCAGCAGCTCTCTTGCAGCCCTTCTTGATAGCGATAGCAGCGCCTACAGTGTAAGCCCAGCAAGCGTTCTCGAAGCAGATAGGCTGGATCTTCTTAACCTGAGCATAAACGTCCAGGCCTGCATCTTTTGTGATCTTCTCAGCTTCTTCGATAGAAGCAATGCCATAGCTGTTTAATACAGAATTGATCTTATCAATTCTTCTCTCATATGATTCAAATAATGCCATCTTCTTAATCCTCCTAATTGGTCCTCATCATTCTTTACGTGGGTCAACGATCTTAACAGCGTCAGCAACACGGCCGTACTGTCCTTTAGCCTTTTCCCATGCAGTAGTAGGATCATCACCCTTCTTGATGAAATCGGTCATCTTGCCAAGGTTTACGAACTGGTATCCGATGATCTGATCTTCAGCATCTAATGCGATACCGGTTACATAGCCTTCTGCCATTTCCAGATAACGTGGACCTTTCTTAAGAGTTCCGTACATAGTACCAACCTGAGAACGCAGTCCCTTTCCAAGGTCTTCCAGACCAGCACCTACAGGAAGTCCGTCTTCGGAGAATGCACTCTGGGTTCTTCCGTAAACGATCTGTAAGAACAGCTCTCTCATAGCGGTATTGATCGCATCACATACCAGGTCAGTATTTAATGCTTCCAGAACAGTCAGACCTGGAAGGATTTCAGCTGCCATAGCTGCAGAGTGGGTCATACCTGAACATCCGATGGTCTCTACCAGAGCCTCCTGGATGATACCTTCTTTTACGTTCAGGGTCAGCTTACAGGCACCCTGCTGTGGAGCACACCAGCCTACACCGTGTGTCAGACCGGAAATGTCTTTGATCTCATTTGATTTTACCCATTTTGCTTCTTCTGGGATTGGAGCAGCGCCATGATGAACGCCCTGTGCAACTTTGCACATTTCTTCTACTTCCTGTGAATAAATCATGTGTTAAAACTCCTTTCAAAGATACTTGTATGATTGGTTGTGTCTGCAAAAGCAGACATGTCCGTTTGGTTGAAACGGCTGCCATTGTTAAACCATTGTTAAATTTATCACGGCATACCTACGTTCATTTTCTCACATAATATGACATTTTACAAGCAAAATTTTCTCATATGAGAAACAAGTTTTTCATGTAAATGTACTAAAAAAAATACAGAAAGACCGGAAAATGGGCATAAAAAAGACTGCTGTAAAGTGAATGGATCATTTTACAACAGTTCTTTATCTCCAGCCGGAGCGTGTTCCCGGGATAATCAGTGTGAGACCGGACACCTCCGATACGGGCGAAACCGCACTCCTCCCAGAACTGGCGACTTCATTATTATAAAACTTCAGGTAAAAAAATACAAGAGGTGGGATAAACGGTGGCAAATGATTTGGAAGAAAATAAGGTGAAATGCGAGAATGTATGAAAAAATGTCTGTAAAAAGGGGGATGGCCCGGTGTACTCTGCATAGCAGGTACTGCCGGACCCGCGTCATCTCTGACTGGTTTAAAATATACCATGGTCCGGCCTAAAATGCAATGGAAGTCATAGAAACGTAATGATTCGTAATATTTCTTACGAAAAACGAAGAAATATTCGAGCCTTAGCGAAAATATTTGAAAAATCTACAGTTTTGTTATATACTACATATTACGATAGCGGAGGTGTGTCTTTTGGGGATGTCCGCTAAATATACAAATAAGGATGGTTTTACTATGGCATTATTAGAAACATGGAGAAATCTGGCATATGGTGACGGCCTGGATGATACAAAAAGAGAAGAACTGTGGTCCGGATATTTCCAGATCGAAAAAGGAATCTATGAGCAGATCCTTTCCCAGCCTGAGCAGGTAATTACAGGTACTGTTAAGGAACTGGCTGAGAAGTACAATACAGAGATCCTGATCATGACCGGATTCTTAGATGGTATCAATGAAAGCTTAAAGGGATATGAGAACCCAATCGATACCATGGAAGAAGATACCGAAGTTAAGATCGAGATCGATCCTGAAAAGCTGTACTACAACATGGTAGAAGCTAAGGCTACCTGGCTGTATGAGCTTCCACAGTGGGATGCGATCCTGACTCCAGAAAAGCGTAAGGAACTGTACAAGAGCCAGAAGGCTTCCGGTACTGTCCGCAAGGGAAAGAAGATCTTCCCAAATGATCCGTGTCCATGCGGAAGCGGCAAGAAGTACAAAAAGTGCTGCGGTAAGAACGCTTAAGCAATCTGAAATGTGCGCCTGTCCGGAATCTTCCGGGCAGGTGTTTTAATGTTATAAGAAAAGGAAAAGAAAATGGAAGCATATACAAGCTTTGCGCAGGTCTATGATCTGTTTCAGGATAATATTCCTTATGAAGAATGGGCAGATTATTTAAAAGATCTGTTAAATGAATATGGAGTAAAGGACGGACTGGTACTGGACCTGGGCTGCGGTACGGGAAGTATTACAGAACTTCTGGCAAAGGCCGGATATGACATGATCGGCGTGGACAATTCAGAGGACATGCTGGAGATCGCCATGGATAAGCGTGGAAGATCAGGACTTGATATTTTGTATCTTCTCCAGGATATGCGGGAGTTTGAGCTTTACGGTACAGTAAAGGCAGCAGTGAGTATCTGCGATTCCATGAACTATATCCTGGAAAACGAAGACCTGGTGCAGGTATTTAAGCTGGTAAATAATTATCTGGATCCGTCTGGCATCTTTATTTTTGACATGAATACAGAATATAAGTATACTCATCTTCTAGCAGACGGGACTTTTGCGGAAAACCGGGAAGAAAGCAGCTTTATCTGGGAGAATTTCTATGATGAAGAGGAGCGGATCAATGAATATGACCTGACTTTATTTATTAAAGAAGGGGAACTGTTCCGCAAATTTGAAGAGACCCATTATCAGAGATGCTATTCTTTAGATGAGGTGAAAGAGGCAGCAAAAGAGGCAGGAATGGAATTTGTAGCCGCTTATGATGCGTTTACCAGGGAACCTGTGAAGGATGACAGCGAAAGAGTATATCTTGTTTTCCGTGAGCACGGGAAGTAATGAATGAGCGCAGGGAAAAACAAGGGGCTGCGCAGCAGATATTTATAAAATAAAAAGGAGAAAAACTATATGGCAGATTATGTGATCAGAGCAACTGCGGCAGATGGCCAGATCCGTGCTTTTGCGGCAACCACCAGAGATCTGACTGAGACTGCAAGACAGGCTCATAATACAAGTCCTGTGGCAACAGCGGCACTTGGAAGATTAATGACAGCAGCTGTGATGATGGGCTATGACATGAAGGGCGCAGATGACCTTCTTACCATAAAGATCCAGGGCGACGGCCCTATTGGCGGACTGGTAGTTACCGCTGACTCCAAAGGTGAGGTAAAAGGCTATGCCTTTAATCCAGGGGTGATGCTTCCTCCAAATGATAAGGGCAAGCTGGATGTAGGTGGCGCTTTAGGCGTAGGCGTTTTGAGCGTGATCAAGGATATCGGCTTAAAGGAGCCTTATGTGGGACAGACCATTCTGGTATCTGGAGAGATCGCAGAGGATCTTACCTATTATTATGCAACCTCTGAGCAGACTCCTTCTTCTGTTGCTCTGGGCGTTCTGATGAACAAGGATAATACGGTCCGTCAGGCCGGCGGATTTATCATCCAGCTGATGCCAGGTGCTTCTGAGGCAGTTATCTCTGCTCTGGAAGAGAAGATCAAGGAGATCCATTCCATTACTACATTATTAGATGTGGGAAATACACCAGAGACTATTTTACAGTACATTTTAGGAGATTTAGGACTGGAGATCAATGAAAAGCTTCCAGCTAAGTTTACCTGTAACTGCAACAAGAGCCGGATCGAGAAGGCGCTGATCAGCGTTGGAAAGAAAGACATCCAGGAAATGATCGATGACGGTAAGCCTATTGAGGTGAACTGCCATTTCTGCAACAAGAATTATACCTTTGATGTAGATGAATTAAAGGAGATCTTGGAAAAAGCGAGAGGATAAATACAGATATGCAGCACCGGGCGCTTACTGAGAGCGCAGGTGGCTGTATACACACAAAAGGAGCCAGTCACGTGACTGGCTCCTTTGTAATCATTTGAAATTCCCGTATAACTTACTTCAACTATCTATCAAATTGATATATGTTTGAAAAAGGTACACTGTTGTTCATTGATTATAATTTGGTTACGTTAGTAGCCTGAGGTCCCTTAGCACCATTTACTACGTCGAACTCAACTTCTGCGCCTTCGTCTAAAGACTTGAAGCCTTCCATGTTCAGACCTGAGTAGTGTACGAATACATCGTTGCCCTGCTCGTCAGAAATGAATCCGTAACCCTTCTGGTTGTTGAACCACTTAACTGTACCTTTCATTACGATACCTCCAAAAAATATAAAAAAATGTTGAGTTGCAAGTAATTTCGCAACTGTGACTAGAATATCACAAATTAAGGGCGGTGTCAAACCTTTTGTGCCTAAGAAAACAACTATTAGGGATGGGGAAATATGCCTGAATGGCACGATCTTTTATACATAATAAGTATTTAACTTTTTTGCCGGATTCTTATAAAATGCAAGCATATGAAAGGAAAGGAGAAAGAATATTATGAAAAAACAGATTTTGACATGTGCGCTGGCAATGGTGCTGGCAGCAGCCCTTGCTGGCTGTGGGGCTAAGAGTGGGCAGGAGACGTCATCGGCGCAGACGGAAACAGAAAGTATGGCAGTTACAGAAAGTACGGCAGTTGCGGAAAACACCGGGGCAGAAAGCGCAGAAGCAGAGAGTACAGAAGCAAAGAGTACAGAGGCAGAAAGTTCCGAAAATGCAGATACTGCGGATACAAAAACGGAGAATGTGCTGGTTGTATATTACTCAGCAACGGGAAGTACAAAGAAGGCGGCTGAGAAAATAGCAGAATTAACAGGCGGCGCCTTATTTGAACTGAAACCAGTGGAAGAATATACCTCAGAAGATCTTAATTATAATGATTCACAGAGCCGTGTCTGCAAAGAACATGATAATGCAGACCTGCAGGAAATCCAGTTAGCACAGGTTACACCAGAAGAATTTGAAAATGCGGATACGATCCTTTTAGGCTATCCGATCTGGTGGGGCGGTCCGGCATGGCCAGTAGATGGTTTTGTAAAAGAAAATGATTTTACAGGAAAAACAGTGATCCCCTTCTGTACATCTGCTTCCTCAGGACTTGGAAGCAGTGATAAAACACTTGCGGAAATGGCTGGAACCGGAGAATGGCAGGCTGGAAAGAGATTTTCTTCGAATGCATCAGAGACAGAGATCAAAGACTGGGTAGACGGTCTGGGATTAGGTGAAAAATAAAATCCTGTGGAAAAAATAACGGACTTCTGGTACAATGGGGCATGGAAAAATCTTAGCAATGTTTTACTTCGATGTTTTATTTGGAAGTTTTTGAGTTAGAGAGGATTTAGAAATGCCTGAAAATGAAATGAAAATGCCGAAAATAAAGCTGGCGAATATTATCAAACATTTCTGCACCATTACCAGACACCGTTTGTTAGTATGCAAGCACTGCTTTCGGATCGGCTTATACTGGCAGGGACTGACCCATGACCTGTCAAAGTACAGTCCGGAGGAATTCTGGACGGGAGTCCGTTATTATCAGGGAGACAGAAGCCCTAATGCAGCAGAACGTGAGGCTATTGGTTTTTCCAAGGCCTGGCTTCATCATAAGGGACGGAACAAGCACCATTTTGAGTATTGGATCGATGTTTCCCTGAATAAAGAAGAAGGTCTGGTGGGAAATAAGATGCCTGTGCGCTATGTGGCAGAGATGCTTTGCGACCGGATCGCAGCCTGTGAGGTGTACCGTGGAAAGAATTATACCAGTGGGGCACCTATGGAATATTATGAATTTACAAAGAAATACATTACCATTCATCCGGAGACAAGGGCGCTTTTGGAAAAGCTCCTTACAATCTTAAAGGATGAAGGGGAAGAAAAAGCTTATGCTTATATCCGTAAGCTGTTAAAAAAGGGAAGCTATTAAAAACGGCTTCCCCTTTTTTACGCTTATGTTGCTGTGTTTTAAGCTGTTTTGGACTGCTTACTCTTCTGGAAACAGGTTTTCTTCGATAATGGCAACAGCATCACGGATGCAGTCTGGACATGCCCGAAGGACTTTTCCTGTGTCTACGCCCTTTAATTCACGACATACGATAGTGGAGTTTTTCTCCTTGAAGGCTGCGATGCAGGCTTTGGATGCCTTGTAGGAAGTGCCTTTGGAGTTTGGTTTTTCCAGGTCTGCAGTGCTGATCTTTAATCCGGCTAAAACAGCGGCTGCGGAGATTGCACCGCAGGTTCCTTCCATGCCGCCCATTCCAAGGCCAAGACCTTCTGTTACCTTAAACAGAGTTTCCGGGTCGATATCTACCTTATCTAAAAATGCGAAGGCTACAGACTGGGCACAGTTATAACCTTTGTTGTGACAGGCAATGGCTCTGTCAGCTCTTGATTCTTTTGTGATCTCTGACATAATTATGTTCTCCTTTTATTTTATTTTGTTTTCAGTTCCAGGCAGAAGGTATGGATAATGAAGCCGCCAAGGAGCACGCTGGCAAGATAAAGGCAGTTTCCTGAAAATGTACCGATCACCAGGGAAATCTGGTGAAATACGATCTGTCCATTTGGATAATAGGGGCTGATGTAAAACATATCTGCATTTCCGTATGGGTGAGACAGGACATTTATAGCTGTGGCAATGGCTGCACAGATAAGAAACAGAGGAATCACGGGAAGGTAGGTCCGAACCGTTTCTATATGGTTTTTCCTGTCAGGCTGAGCGTTTTTTGCCGGGTTGTGAAATGCGCAGGTAAGTCCAATAAAGATCAGGATAAAATGCCATAGAAAGCCATGAATGGTCAGTGTCCAGTAAGGATGCATCAGTCCGCTTGGCTCAGCCAGTGCCATGATCCCCCCAAGGAGTCCGAAATCCTGGATGAATGTGTAAAATATGTTTCGCAGTTTTTGTGGTACAAAGGGGATAAGAAGCCCCAGGTACATGGGAATACTGCATAGCTGGAAGGGAAAATACCACCAGTCGTAGCTTCCATTATTCTCTATATAGTAAATAAAAAGCTGTTTGTAAATTTCTGTCAGTGCCAGTATCAGGCCGCATGTAAACAGCAGAGAGGTTGTTTGGATATGCTCTTTGTGGGCAAATTTTCTGGCGAGAAAGATGCCTGCGCCTGCGCCAAAGAGCGTAAATATCAGGTGAAATGGGCCATAAGGCGCTGGCGGTTTCATGGTCCAGGCAGTTGCCTGTAAAAATGACTGTACCATGTAAAAAGCCACCTTTAAATGGGATAGTATTGCTCGTTAAAGATTATACAACATTCCAGATGCATTGTCCATGTTGTGCATAAAAAGAAACATATCTGGGAAAGTTATAAGAGAGATACAAAGGCAGGTGTATGGAAGACTCCGGGAGAACATTTTATAGAAAGAGGATATTTTACAGAAAATAGCAGGAGGACATGAAATGACAGGGATCGTGACGGCGCTTCTTTCAGGGGCACTGATGAGTATACAGGGAGTGTTTAATACAGGTGTGACGAAGCAGACCAGCGTGTGGGTGGCTACCGGCTGGGTCCAGGCCACTGCACTGATCGCCTGTGTGGGGATCTGGTTTTTTACAGGAAAGCCACCGGTGCGGGGATTATTTTCAGTATCCCCAGTATACTTGCTTTCCGGCGGCCTTATTGGCGCTGTGATCACATTTACGGTAATACGCAGCATGCAGGCGCTGGGACCGGCCCAGACGGCTCTTCTTATTGTGGTGGCCCAGATCATTACTGCGTATGTGATCGAACTGTTTGGGCTTTTTGGGACAGAGAAAATGCCTTTTGCCTGGCATAAGCTGCTTGGAGCGGCGGTTGCTGTAGCGGGGATCTTTATTTTTGAAAGGTAACTAAAGTGTCCGCAGATATATATGGTACACGAAGGGTAAGATAAGGATAAAGTGCAGAAAAACATACAGGAAAAAGAAAAGAAAATGTTAGATTTACTGCTTGTATTTAGGGGGGCTTTCCGATAAAATAATAATAGCAGGCTGAGATGGTATTCCATGGAGGAATATCATTGAAAAGATTAGAAAAAATAGTATCGTTGGTATCATTAAAGAGGAAAATACTGTTGGCTGCGGCTTTTGCTGCAGCTGTGTTTGTCTGTGGAGGCTGCAAGAAGGCTGGTCAGGATGAAATTTTCCTGGAAACGGTGGCTGAAAGCTGTGATGAGACTGGTTCTGATGAGCAGCTGGTGGAACTGGATGTGGATATTTTAGAGACAGAAACGGAAGGTTTCATTTATGTTCATGTGTGCGGTCAGGTAAAACAGCCGGGAGTTTATTCTTTAAAAAAGGGAAGCAGGCTCTATGAAGCCATTGATATGGCTGGCGGCATTACGGAAAACGGTGTCAGTGACGCACTGAACCTGGCGGCTGTGCTGGAAGACGGGATGCGTATTATGGTCCCGGATGAGGAACAGGCCGGGCAGTGGATGGAAAACGGGAATGTGACTGCCGGGATGTCTGAAACACCGGAAAAAAGCGGCAAAGTTAATCTGAACAGGGCCAGTGTGGAAGAACTGATGATCCTTTCAGGGATCGGTCAGTCGCGGGCAGAGGCGATCGTTCGTTACCGGGAAGAAATTGGCAGCTTTCAGACCATTGAAGATGTGATGAAAGTGTCTGGTATTAAAGAAAATGCATTTAATAAGATAAAAGATAATATAACCGTATAGCAGCCTTGTGGCTTCTGGCTGCCTGGTGATGCTATAGGGAAATGATAGGGGATAAGGGGAGCTTGAAAATGGCACGGGTATTAGT
>JBNMGK010000107.1:0-7760 GCA_050872205.1 Enterocloster sp. | reverse complement strand
TTCCATACGCTTCCTGGCTCTAAAACAGTCATACCCATGGAAAGCTGGCAGGTTTTTAATACATCTGGATGAATAAACTGGTTGATCACACGCTTGTTGGAAAGAGCTGCGTCACCACATGGTCTCTTTGCTGCCTTCTCAATCGGAATAAAGGTGGTAGTGTAGGAAGTATGTGCCGGAGCACTTACCATATAAAATTTTGCTGGTTTGGAAGGATCTTCGCTTTCAAAGTAAACTTTCTTTGTTCCCTTGGTAATGTACAGACAGTCCTTGTATCCCATAACAAATTCCTGTCCATCTGCAGTGATCTTGCCTTTTCCGCCAATATTGAAAATACCGATCTCACGGCGCTCCAGGAAGTAATGAGTACCAAAGTTCTTCCAGCAGTCAATACCTTTTTCAATAGAAACCTTCTCAGAAACCGGCATACATCCCATTGTGACCATACGGTCTACATGGGAATACACTGCAACTACCTCATCTGCCTGATACAGATTCTGGATCAGAAATTCATTTCTCAGTTCCTCTGTTGTGTAGCGTTTTACATCTTTCTGATTTGCAGAATAACGAATATCCATGGTCATTTTCTCCTTTGTTTTCAATATATTCCCGGTATCTTTCCGGGAAAATACAGCTTAACGGAACTGGCTGTATTTATGTCCTGCTGCCATTCCACCTCTGGCTGCTGCCAGTTCGCTGACTGTTACCAGCTGATATCCTCTGGCGGTCAGTTCCGGGATCAACGCTACAGCTGCATCCGCGGTAGCATCATAAATATCATGCATCAGGATAATATCTCCGTCTTTTACCTGGCTTAAAACATTGTTAATGGTCTTCTGGGCATTTCTGTGCTGCCAGTCTCTTGTATCAATGGACCACATGATAGCAGGCATTCCCATAGAACCAAGTACAGAAAGGGAATGAGCGTCTACATAGCCGCCTGGCGGGCGCATTACAACCGGTGAAACGCCGCAGGCTGCTGCTACCTTCTGATTTACAGCGCTTACCTGGCTTACAATGCCTTCATTGCTCAGTTTAGATATGTATTTATGGTCATTGGTATGGTTTGCAACCTCGCAGCCCTGAGCTACCATACGGCGGATCACTTCACCGTTCTGAGGAACATTGGTACCTACCATAAAGAAGGTAGCTCTTCCGCCATACTGGCCTAAACTGTCTAAAATACGATTTGTAACAGAAGCTCTTGGTCCGTCATCAAAAGTCAGGGCGATCATTGGCTTAGAAGGATCTACCGTTGAAGACGCTGTCTCTGCAGGCGCTCCTGCATCTTTGGCTGTGATAGATGCCTTAATGCCGTCTACCCGCAGTCCTGCTCCTTCTGTTCCTGCAGGGGCTCCGTTTAAAGCCCAGTCTGTCCAGGAACCATTCTGATAAACTTTATAATACAGGTCATAGGAAGCTGCAGATGAACCGGTCAGTTCCATTTGAATGGCTTCCAGTGGATTTTCAGCGGATGCACCGCCATTTTCCACTCCATCTGCCTTCCAGTCAAGCCAGCCGGTACCACTTAAATTTACTTTATAGCGAATGCCGATCTGCGCGTCTGACGGAATATTGATCAGATTGGCTCTCATGGATGTGACCCATGAATCAGCCGGTGCTGCCAGCGCCTGGTTATCAGCTGTGGTATCGCTCCAGCCCTGATTTCTGAAATATACACTGTAATTTACCTGAAGTGGGGTGTCAGTGGAAGTCTGGTCTGTTGTACCAGTATTGTCACCTGCGTTTTCACCTGCATCAGACGGGACCGCATTCTGATCCGCATTTGTATCATCTGTACCAGCATTTCCATTATCTACGGTAACATTATCCACCTCTTTTGCGACCTCTCCAGGTCCTCCTGTGGACTGTTCGGTCTTTGCCGCTCCCACTCCGGTGGTTCCCGCCAGTGAAGTCATTCCCTGGGCAGTAAAGATCATTCCTGCAGCCATGATCGCCGCAAGAACTCTGCTTCTCATTCTTCTCATTCTCTTCTCCTTTAGCCAAATACTTTTTTGCAGAGCATAACATACTCTTCATAATAAATGTGGCCTTTAAATTCCTTCAGGGCCTCTGCCACACCTTTGTAATACCAGCCCTGCATTTCCTTGTCCTTCTGGTTAAAGCGCTGCCACACCTCTTCTCCCAGGACCAGATAATCTCTGGCTGTACTGCGGATATTGCTTAACTTATCCGCAAGTGCCAGTATTTTCTCATCTCTGGTAGCTGTTTTCAAACGCTCTACGGTACTGCCCTTGCGCTCTATCCAGCTTTTGGATTTGTCCTCGCTTTCACCGTCTACAAGAAATGCCACTCTGGGGCCGAACTTTTCTTCCAGTTCTTCTTTTGTAACCCCGGCGTCCTCTATTACATCATGTAAAAGGGCTGCAGCGATCATTTCCGGTTCATCTGTAAATGCCGTTACAATAGCTGCCGTTTCCATTGGGTGCGTAATATAAGGGATCTGCGTCCCTTTTCTGTATACGCCCTCATGTGCCCGTTCTGCAAATTCAGCCGCCTCTTTTATCATCTTTTGTTTTACCTCTTTTCCCCCATGTTTTTTTAACATTTTGACCCTGGTATCATCATAGCATACCCCCCGGACATTTTAAAGCCGTATTTATTTCCAAAGTTCTCCATTGCATCCCCTTCCTGTTCATTTTGTAAGACTTTCTCAATGATTAATTCCTTGTAAGTAATCCATTTTTCTGCTATGCTATAGGAAGTTTTATTTTACCAAAGGAGGAAATGGTCATGGAACACCATTCATCATACAGCGCACCCAGAAGCAGCCGCGCATCGGAACATACCCGTTCTGCTGCTTCCCGTCAGGATCACCGCCGCACACGCCGGCCTCAGAAAAATGGAACTACCGGTTTTGCCCGCATCCTGTTATGTTACATACTTCCATTTATAGTAGTCAATCTGGCGATCTTCTTTATTGTTACTGCCACTCCAAAGATTGAAATGACAATCAGTGATACAACAGACTACAAAACACTGGATGTAAGCTTTAAGATCCACTCTCTTCTTCCTTTAAAGAAGATGACTACTACTCTGGAGTCTGAACCTATTGAATTCCAGAAAGAAAAAGGCGTTTATCATGCAGTGCTGACTAACAACGGTACTTTGGAAATCTACGCATTAAGTTTCAACGGTATGCAGGCCCAGGACATCGAACATATTGCAGTATTAGATGATACAGCTCCTTCCTTTGACGAAGAAAGTGTTGTTATGGAAAACGGTCAGCTGATCGTTACCATAGAGGACAGTATTTCCGGTATCAATTACGACTCCATTTATGCTACTGACGATGCAGGGACAAAGGTCCTTCCTGACAGCTGCGATAAGGAAAACGGAGAGATCACCTTTAAATTAGAAGAAGGTTCTCTTACTGTATATGTAGAGATATGGCAGGAAATCCAAATCAGGCTACTTTTTCCATTAACCAGTCTGGAATTGATACAGCAGACCGTGAAAGCAAGTTCCCAACAGACGGAAAGAACGGTATGAACGGAACGGATGCAACGAAAGCCGAGAACGAAACAAAGGCTTCTGCTACAAAAGCTTCTGAAAACAAATCCACTGGAACAGGCAGCACCAAGGCAGAGACGAAATCCTCTTCAGCTGCCAAGTCTACTACCGCAGCAGCGAAATCTACTTCTGCAGCCAAGTCCACCACCGCAGCAGCAAAATCTACTTCTGCAGCGGCTAAGTCCACCACCGCAGCAGCAAAATCTACTTCTGCAGCGGCTAAGTCTACCACCGCAGCACAGAAATCCACTTCTGCAGCAGCTAAGTCCACCACCGCAGCACAAAAATCTACTTCTGCAGCAGCTAAGTCTACCACTGCAGCAGCTAAGTCCACCACTGCAGCACAAAAATCTACTTCTGCAGCAGCTAAATCTACTACTGAGGCGGCAAAATCCACTACTGCAGCACAGGAACCAACCGCTGCGGAAGCACCCGCTACCATTGCCCCATTAAATAATTAGAATATCCTATAAAAGCTGACTGAGTTTCTCACAAAAGAGAAATTTCCGTCAGCTTCTATTTTTTGTCCTGATTTCAGATCCTAGCGTCCTTCTGCCACAATCTGATCGATCACATCTACATAGTCTGCACAATATTTTTCATACAGAGGCATAACAGCCTGCTGGAACCGCAGCTTTTCTTCTGGTGAAAGCTGGGTAATCACGCAGCCTTCTGTTTCCACCTTCTGTCTGGAAATAGATTCTCTGGCTTTCCACTGGCTCCTTTCGTACAGAGCCGACTCCTTGGCACACTCCCGGATGATCTCTCTGTACTCTTCCGGGATCTTATTCCAGGTATAGGTAGACGCAATCTGAACTTCCGGTACACGGCTGTGTTCATCAACGGTAAAATATTTTGCCACTTCATAATGTCCGGTAGATTCATAAGACGGCCAGTTATTTTCCGCTCCATCTACTTTTCCGGTCTGAAGTCCGGAATACACTTCTCCATAGATCATAGGAACAGGTATTGCTCCTAATGCCCGTACCGTATCACTCATCAGTTCCGATTCCTGGACACGGATCGTCATGCCACTTATATCTTCCAATTTTTCAATGGGTTTTATGGAATCATAAAAGCTTCTGGCACCTGCATCATACCAGGATAAAGCCTCCATTCCAGAACCTTCAAAAGAATTAAGGAAATCATCTCCAATAGGACCTTCCAAAACTTTCCACATATGATCTGCACCTGTATACAGATAAGGCATCTGTAATACATTTAGCTTAGGAATATACTCTGCTAATGTAGAAATAGCAACTCTGGCAAAATCAATACCACCAAACTGTATCTGCTCAATAACTGATTTCTCATCACCCAGGATGCCTCCTGCATTGACCAGTATTTCTATTTTGCCCCCGGTCCGTTCCTTTACCAGCTCCGCAAATTTATAGGCTCCCTGAGAGGTAGGATAATCCTCTGCCTGATTCTCTGCATAAGTCAGGACAAAATCTGGTGTTATTTCATTCTCTTTTTCCTTTAAAGCTCCTGAACAGCCGCCTAAAATAAGCGCTGTTATACACAGGCAGAATATCCCTTTTTTTACCATTATTTCCTCCTGAGATTCCAAACGTATATATAGCTGCTGTCCCGCCTTTATTTTTCCTTTTTCAAGGTCTGGGACTGCTTTGCCATCAGCCAGTCATAAAAAGCCTTTTTGTCTTCTCCTACTACCCGGTCTGTAAGCAGATATCCATGAGACGGATCTGTAAAAATGATCGCCATGCCTGGCAGCTTTGCGATCCTTACTATTTTTCTCCATGGGATCTTATCGTAGGTATTTCCCACTTTTACCTGGATCCCAACATCATCCAGACGGATCTCTGTATCCGCCCCTGAATTTGATGCCAGTTTTCCTGCACTCAGGTAAATAGCCAGAGGCTGAAAGATAGTAAAAAGGCAGCAGCCTAAAATCATGCAGATACGGAATATAGTTCCTGAAGATCCCCATTTTGCAAAAGTAAGGGCTAAAAGAGCGGCTGTAAAAACCAGGTTTACCATGCCTGTCATGGAATGATAGATGAAATACATGGACATTTTCCAGTATTCGCCTCTGGTTGTTTTATAACGGTATTGGTACATAATAATCCCCCTCGATGATAAACTCAGATTCCCCGCGCTGACGCGCTAAACTGCCTGCTTACGCAGGCGGAATCTTCGTTAATGGTCCAAGAAAAACAAATGTCTGCTGACGCAGCCGCTTGTTTTTCTTTTGGCCTCATTATATCATAAAGGGGATGTCCACGACACCCCCATTTATTATACTATGTTCTTATTATACCTCTATCAATGTGCAAATACACTTGGCAGCCATAAGCTGATTCCTGGTACGAAAGTAATCAGCAGCAGAGTGATGATCATGCACAGATAGAATGGTAATGTTGCTTTTACAACCTTTTCCATCGGGATCTTTGCAACTGCGGAACCGATGAAAAGTACGGCACCTACAGGAGGTGTCAGAAGTCCGATACCACAGTTAAGGACAACCATGATACCAAACTGGATCGGGTCGATACCAATAGAAGTAGCGATTGGAAGAAGGATAGGAGTTGCGATCAGGATGATCGGAGCCATATCCATGATACAGCCTAATACCAGAAGGATCAGGTTTAATAACAGAGCGATCAGGATCGGGTTATTGGTCAGTCCAACGATAGCCTGGGCTGCCAGATCCGGTACATGAAGTCTTGTAAGGCAGTAACCGAAGATACTGGAGGTTGCGATCAGGATCAGTACGATAGAAAGAGTATCCACGCACTCGCCTAATACTCTCCAAACGCCCTTCCAGTCAAGGCCTTTGTAAATAAATACGCTGACGATCAGACTGTAGATAACTGCAACTGCTGCAGACTCAGTAGCTGTAAACACACCGCCTACAACGCCGAATACTACGATCAGAACGGCTGCCAGTGCCCAGAAGGAAACGCTTAACTGCTTTAACAGGTTCTTCATACTGAACTTGTCACCCTTTGGATAGTTGCGCTTTACAGAAATAATGTAAGAACCAACCATCAGGGATACTGCTAAAAGAGCACCCGGAACATAACCTGCCAGGAATAAGCTTCCTACGGAAATACCACCTGCTGTGGTAGCATAAATAACCATGTTGTGGCTAGGCGGAACCAGAAGTCCCTCACAGGAAGAAGTAATGGTAACTGCAGTAGAGAAGTCACCATCATATCCCTGATCAACCATCATAGGGATCAGGATAGATCCTAAAGAAGCGGTATCTGCAGATGCTGAACCGGAAATACCACCAAAGAAATAAGAAGCAACGATATTTACCATTGCCATGCCGCCTCGCATCCAGCCTACGCAGGCATTTGCAAGAGCGATCAGTTTTTCAGAAATACCACCGGAACCCATAAGGCATCCCATTGTGATAAAGAAAGGAACTGCCATTAAACTGAAGGAACTGATACCTTTTACCATCTGCTGGCAGATCGTAGTCAGCGGAAGTCCCTGGGCCATCAGACAGAATACAGAAGAAAGGGCTACTGCGTATGCGATCGGGAAACGCAGCATGATCATAAGGAAGAAGCTTCCCAGTAATATAAGAATTGCCATGCTATTTACATCCATGCTACTTCTCCTCCTTTACATAAAAGCTTCTGATATGATTGTACAGTGCTTCGATCTCGAAAATGATCATTGCAACACCTGCTAACGGAACAGGCAGATACATCCAGAAACGGGATACACCAGGCATACTTACATAAGTACCTTTTGCACCGATACCGGTAGCATAATTCCAACCTACAGTCAGCATGATGACAGCCAGCACTAAAACAGCCACATCAGCAAGGATATCCAGGGATTTAACCAGTTTCTTTGGCAGATAGCTGTCAAGAGCGGTCATACGGATATGAGCACCGCGGCGGATTGCCAGAGCGGCAGAAAGTACAGCCATATAAGCCATACAGGAAAGAACTACTTCTTCAGACCATGCAGGATCTGGGATAAATGAGATATAACGTCCTGCAACAGACATACAGGTAATAGCAATATCAACTACAAGAAGGATCTTGCAGATAAATAATACAAATTTATATACCGCATCATACAAAGGACGGATCTTATCGATCTTTTCAAAAATTGAAGGCATTCTTCAGTCCCCTTTCTTATTAAAAGCGCAGGAGAGACGCGCTCTCCTGCGCCTGATACATCATTTTCCTACTTTAACTGACTGGCTCAGATTATTTTGCCATGTCAAGGATCTGCTGATA
>JBNMGK010000221.1:0-4936 GCA_050872205.1 Enterocloster sp. | reverse complement strand
TCCAGTGCCGGATTAAAAGTTACCGTGTAAATCATACGTCACTTCTCCTTGTCTTTAAGAAATTTTATTTCTTAACCTTATGGCTTTACTATAATATGATTTTTCTTTTTCGTCAATAGCGTTCTTTGAGAAAAATATTTTCACATGTATTTTCAGCGTTTTATCCAAAAAGAGCCGCGTTTTTCAGTAAAAAGCGGCTCTCTTTTGTGCAAATCATTATATTTTCTTCTTGTAGTTCTATCCCCGCTGTTTATCTGATGATATGGCCTTTTCATGGCGCCTGATATGCTCTACTGCATCCTTCTTGCCCGACATAAGAAGAAGGTAGATGATCTCGATCACAGTGGTGGCTGTCACCCTGGAAAACCAGAACTCTTCTGTAAGAAGCTTTTCCCTGGTAGCGGTAATGATCCTGTAATCACAGATCTGTGCCAAGGGTGACTCCCGGTTATTGGTAATAAGCACCAGTGTACTTCCATTTTCCTTTGCTCCCAAAGCCAGAGTTTCCAGTCTCTGTGACGATCCCGAATTAGAAATGATCAAAACCACATCCTCCGGCCCCAGATTAAAAGCATAGGCAGCCTGTGCTTCCCAGATATCCCCTGCTACTGCCGGAATGCCCAGCTGGTTAAGCTTAAAAGCACCGTCTAATGCCACAGGAATGGTATTCCCTACTGCTGCCAGCTGCACCATCCTTGCATGCTCCAGCTTATCCAGTATGATCTCCAGATTTTTAATATCCATCATCTTTATAGTCTCTGTCAGTTCCGCGATTTTATTCGCAAGAATGTTCTTTAAAGACTGCTCCAGATCCGTCCTGTCAATATCATTGGTCACTTCCTGGCTCTGATGCTCCTCCTCCAAGATCTCCCTTGCAAGTGTCAGCTTCAGATTCTGAAATCCCTTAAAGCCACATCTTCGGCAAAACCTGGACACAGTAGCATCACTGGTACCACTGGCTTTTGCCAGTTCCCCCACAGTCATATCCACAGCCTGATCCTTATGTTCCATAATATAATCTGCTATCTTCTTCTCTGCCTCAAAAAAACTGTCATAGGCAGAACAGATCACGCCCAGAACGCTTCGTGCTTCGTCCATTTCTTACACCACCATTCTCATGTAAATTCATTTCTTAATAATAAATATAGCATAACAAAAATAAAAATAAAAGAGAAGTTTATTAAGATTTCCTGACCCCCCTTGTTTTTCAAAATTTACCGTGATATAATTCTCCACGATAAAAAAACAAAGTATATACACTTCATTTCTAATAATG
Source organism: Enterocloster sp. (assembly GCA_050872205.1). GTDB lineage: Bacteria > Bacillota > Clostridia > Lachnospirales > Lachnospiraceae > Enterocloster. Next base: position 3,660 of record JBNMGK010000221.1, on the reverse strand, counting down.
CTTTATACAATACTGAGAAAGGAAACCATGAAAAAGATCCGCGATTTTTTACACAAATACAGGCATGCTTGGCTGCTGTCCTACGCATTCATCTACCTGCCCTGGTTCATGTACCTGGAGCGGACAGTGACCCGTGATTATCACATCATGCACGCGTCCTTAGATGACCTGATCCCATTTAACGAATATTTCATCGTACCATACCTCTTATGGTTCGTCTACGTAGCAGGAACCTTAGTTTTCTTCCTGTTTCGCAGCAAAGAAGACTACTATAAAATGTGCACCTTCCTGTTTTCCGGCATGACCCTGAGCCTGATCATCTGTACCTTCTTCCACAACGGTACCGATTTCCGCCCGGTGATCGACCCGGATAAAAACATTTTCAGTGCTGCCGTAGCTGCCCTTTACAAAACAGACACCTGCACCAATGTCTTCCCCAGCATCCACGTATACAATGCCGTAGGAACCCACATCGCCATCAGCAGAAGCCAGATCCTGGCAAAATACCGCTTCCTGCGGTTAGGATCACTGCTTCTCACTATTTCCATCTGTCTGGCAACCATGTTCCTGAAACAGCACTCCATCATTGATGTATGCGGTGCCTTCCTAATGGCCTATGCCATCCACTACTTAGTATACGGATATGCAACCGACACCGAAGACAAGAAGATAACAGAAAAAGCGCTTGGTTAAAACACCAAACGCTTTTTTCTTTATTCCCGGATCAATCCCCAGATTTTTAATTTCTCAATTGTCCACATCCCCCGCGCAGCCGTCCGAATGTGGCGGATGACCATCCGACACAGGCGAACGGGTGCATGCCGAAAGCCAGTGGACAATGAGACATTAAAAATCGCAGCCTTCGCGACTCATCACTAAATCAATTAAATCCATAGAATTTCTGCGTAATCTTATACCCCAGGATCAGCAGCTCTCTACCGCCTTTCCCCGGCAAGTTACATCCCTGCCCCAGGAATCCAAACCGCAGCCTCAGCCACAAAGCCAGATTCTGCTTCTTCAAAGACTCCCATATCTCCTTCTTCTTTTCCATATTCTCCTCTGTCCCCGACTTAATAGCAAGCACAGAGCAGATGGTCATCATGATCTCCAGATAAGAAGTCATATAATGCTTCAGCTTTCTGTTGGGGATCTTCGTCACATCATAATACCCAAGCATCAGCTTCGTCACCCGCAGCTGCTGGTCGATCCGTCCGATCATCACCTGTTCATTTACAGACTGATCCGATCTTCCAATAAAATAGCGGTAAAAATTCACATCCAGATAATACATGTTCTTTACATGAGGAAGAGGCTGGTATACGAAAATATTATCCACGTAGAAGGTATGCTTCGGCAGCTCCAGTCCACACTGACGCAACAGTTCTGTTCTGTAAATAACAGAATGCATCAGAATATACTGTCCTGTCATAAAGAACTTAACGTCTTTCCAGGTAAATACCTTGTCCTTTGGGAAAGCAGTATGGTAATTCATCACCTTTTTCCGCTTTGCCCCTTCTTTTTCATATACAAAGTTAGTCACCAGCATATCAATGGTCTCCTGACCATATACAAACCGCCTCAAAGTCTCTAAAACCTTCTGATATGCCTCTTCATTAACCCAGTCATCACTGTCCACGACCTTAAAAAATACGCCTGTAGCATTTTTAAGCCCTGTATTTACCGCCTGACCATGACCACCATTCTCCTGGTGGACTGCACGGCAGATACCCGGATATTTCCGCTCATACTCATCAGCGATCTCCGGTGTACGGTCCTTCTGTGAACCATCATCTACAATAATGATCTCCACCTCATCACCGCCAGTAAGCAGCGTATTGATACAATGCTCCATATAAGCTTCTGAATTATAACATGGAATCGCAATGGATAATAACTTCACGTTCTTCCTCCTTCGCTTCTCTTTTTTATTATTTCGTTATAACATTTAACAGCACCGCCGCCACATTAGCAGCCCCGTGCATCACCACAACCATTCTGTACTTTCCAAAAGAACTGCTTTCATATCCCCATGCAAGAAGCAGTCCAAAAACAAACCCATAGATCCCCTGGATCCAGTTTCCATGATACAGGCCGAATGCAAGTGCCGATAAAAGCGCAGCCGGGATCGCCCCAAGCCATTTTCTCAAAGCCCCATAAATGCCTCTTCTAAAAATCCCTTCCTCTGCCAAAGGCGCTATAAAAACCGTCAAAGCCAGATAAACTCCCAATGGATACGCCGCCAGTTCCTCTGCTGCCCCTTCATAAGAAGCCCTCATAAAATCCGGCCATGGAACCACATACTGCATCAGTATATTCCCGGCCACAGCCATAACCACAGCCGTAAACACCTTCCGTCCCCAGCCTTTTGGCATCCATTTCTTCTTATCCACATACCCCTGTTTTTTCATCACATACATGCAGTCAGTATATCACACCCATCTTGCTTTTGCTATCATCTTTTTTCGCTTTTCGTTGCAATTATTACCATAATAATGTATCATAATGTTAAAAATAATCCTGAAAAGTGAGGTAAGCATTATGGCAAAAAAGAGGATCGTCATGGCCATCGGCCATAAAGATATGGGAACCAATCTTCCAGAACAGAAGGAAGCCGTAAAGCGCACTGCAAAAGTGATCGCAGACTTCATCCAGGACGGCTGGCAGGTTGCCATCGTTCACAGCAACGCACCACAGGTAGGCATGATCCACACAGCAATGAATGAATTCGGCAAACAGCACGACGGATACAGCTCCGCTCCTATGTCTGTATGCTCTGCCATGAGCCAGGGCTATATCGGCTATGACTTACAGAACGGCATCCGTGCAGAACTGATCAAGCGCGGCATCTACAAACCGGTAAGCACCGTTCTTACCCAGGTCACCGTTGATCCTTATGACGAGGCATTCTACACTCCTGTAAAGGTAGTAGGACGTGTAATGAACGAAGAAGAAGCCCAGGAAGAAGAAGCCAAAGGCAATCATGTAAAAGCTGTAGAAGGCGGCTTCAGACGTATCGTAGCTTCTCCTCATCCAGTTGCCATCGTTGAGATTGATGCCATCAAGGCTTTAATGGACGCTGACCAGATCGTGATCGCCTGCGGAGGCGGCGGTATCCCGGTTATGGAACAGGGCTACAATCTCCGCGGTGCCAGCGCTATTATTGAAAAAGACCTTGCAACCGGTCTTTTAGCAAAAGAGATTGATGCTGACGTTATGATGATCCTTACAAGCGTTGACAATGTTACCTTAAACTTTGGAACCGACAAAGAAGAGCCGATCCACCATATGAGCATTGACGAAGCAAAAGCTTATATCGAGCAGGGACAGTTTGAATTTGCTTCCATGCTGCCAAAGATCTCTGCTTCCGTCAACTTCTTAGAGGCAGGAAAAGGCCGCAAAGCTATCATCACTTCCCTGGATAAAGCAGAAGACAGCTTAACCGGAGAAGCCGGAACTACAATTGAGTAATAGCAGTAGTAAAAACAAAAAGGGGCTGTTGCAAAATAGATGAGTGATCATCTATGGAGCAGCAGCTCCTTTTGTGTGTAAAAATGAAAAAGCAGGCTCCGAAGAACCTGCCATTCATGGTATAATAAATTATGACCAGTAAAATAAAATACCATAAAAATTATACCGAATTCGGTGAAACTTATCAACTGG
>JBNMGK010000055.1:0-11643 GCA_050872205.1 Enterocloster sp. | reverse complement strand
TCACAGCTGATAAATAATAAAGAGTTGTAAAAATGAAAGGAGACTGTCTGCAATGAACCAGGAAACATTTTCCGTCCGTTCCCATCATGGCAGCAAGTCAACAGTAGAAAGAGCTGCAGAAGTGATCTTCACCGCATGCGGCTTTTTCGCTGTCCTGGCTGTTGCTTCCATTACATTATATATGATCTTCAGCGGTACACCGGCGCTGTTTAAAGTAGGCATCCTGGATATCCTTTTTGGTACCTTATGGCAGCCGGCTGCCGCTACACCAAGCTTTGGTATTCTGTATGTTATCCTTACTTCTATTGTGGGAACCTTTCTGGCGATCCTCATTGGTGTGCCGGTAGGTGTGATGACAGCAGTTTTCCTTGCAGAAGTAGCACCGAAGAAGCTGGCAAATGTAGTACGTCCGGCAGTAGAGCTGTTAGCAGGTATTCCGTCTGTTATCTACGGTCTGTTGGGTATCCTGATCTTAAATCCTCTGATGTACAAAATGGAACTGGCTGTATTTAAAGGTTCTTCCACACACCAGTATACCGGTGGCGCAAACCTGATCTCTGCAGTTTTGGTACTGGCGCTGATGATACTGCCAACGGTCATCAACATCAGCGAATCTGCTTTAAGAGCGGTTCCGGCTCATTTAAAAAGCGCTTCCCTTGCATTAGGCGCTACTAAGATCCAGACCATTTTCCAGGTGATCCTTCCGGCAGCAAAATCCGGTATCATCACAGCTATTGTCCTGGGAACAGGAAGAGCTATCGGTGAGGCAATGGCCATTACACTGGTATCAGGAAGCTCCGTAAACTTCCCGCTTCCATTTAACTCCGTCCGTTTCCTGACTACTGCTATTGTAGCAGAAATGGGATATGCGTCCGGACTGCACAGAGAAGTATTATTTACCATTGGACTTGTATTATTTGCCTTTATCATGATCATCAACATTAGTTTAAACAGTATTCTGAAGAAGGGAGAGAAAACAAAATGACAGGTGAAGCCGCTATCCGTATCCATGAAGACTCCATTATCAGGGAAAGTATCTATGGAAAACGCATCCGCAGCACAGATGTGATCTTAACCGGCATTATCTACGGATGTGCCAGTCTCTCCATGCTCCTTCTTATTGGAATTTTAGGATATACCTTTGTAAGAGGTATTCCACATGTGACCTGGTCCTTTTTAAGTACCGTTTCCAGTGCCACAAAGGGAACCTTCGGTATCCTTGGAAATATTATTAACACCCTTTATATCGTAGTGATCACTCTGCTGATCGCCACCCCCATTGGCGTAGGTTCTGCGGTTTACTTAAATGAGTATGCAAAACCAGGAAAGATCGTCAGATTGATCGTATTTACCACAGAAACACTTTCCGGCATCCCTTCTATTATATTTGGTCTTTTCGGAATGGTATTTTTCGGAAATACTCTGGGACTTGGTTACTCCATTCTTACCGGTTCCCTGACATTGACGTTAATGATCCTGCCGCTGATCACAAGAACCACCCAGGAAGCTTTAAAGACGGTTCCTGACAGCTATCGCCACGGTGCACTGGGAATTGGCGCTACTAAGTGGTATATGATCCGTACGATCCTGCTGCCAAGCGCAATGCCTGGCATCCTTACAGGTGTTATTCTGGCTATCGGACGTATTGTAGGCGAGTCTGCAGCATTGCTGTTTACCGCAGGAAGCGGTTATTATCTGCCAAAGAACCTGTTTGGTAAGATATTTGAATCTGGCGGTACACTGACCATTCAGCTGTATCTGTTTATGCAGAAGGCAAAATATAATGAAGCCTTTGGCGTAGCAGTTGTCCTTCTGGTGATCGTACTGGCGATTAACGCTCTGGCAAAATATCTGTCCCACAGGTTTAATGTGGAAGCGAGATAAAAACGAAAAATGTTCCAAAGTTTACGGAATGTGAAAGGGAAATGAGTATATATGGAAAATAAAGTAAAGATCTCCACACAGAATCTGAATCTGTACTATGGAGAGAATCACGCACTGAAAAATATCAATCTGGACCTTTATGAAAATAAGATCACTGCTTTTATTGGGCCATCCGGATGTGGAAAATCTACCTATTTAAAGACATTAAACCGTATGAATGACCTGGTTCCTAATGTAAAGATAGAAGGAACAGTACTTCTTGACGGGGAAGATATTTATGATCCACAGGTAGACACCACACTTCTTCGCAAAAAAGTGGGAATGGTGTTCCAGCAGCCAAATCCATTTCCAATGAGTATTTATGATAACGTGGCTTATGGCCCAAGGATCCACGGTATCAAGAACAAAGCCCAGTTAGATGAGATCGTAGAGCGCAGCTTAAAGGGAGCAGCTTTATGGGATGAGGTTTCTGACCGTTTAAAGAAGTCTGCACTGGGACTTTCCGGTGGTCAGCAGCAGCGTCTTTGCATTGCAAGAGCTTTGGCAGTAGAGCCGGAGGTTTTGTTAATGGATGAGCCTACATCTGCGCTGGATCCTATTTCTACCTTAAAGATCGAGGATCTGATGGATGATCTGAAGAGCAAATATACAGTTGCCATTGTTACCCACAACATGCAGCAGGCAACCCGTATTGCTGATTATACAGCATTCTTCCTGGTAGGCGAGGTAGTGGAGTATGCGACTACAGATGAACTGTTTACCATGCCAAAGGATAAGAGAACGGAAGATTATATCACAGGACGTTTTGGTTGATCCTGGTTGATGAGAGAAAGGGGAATGTCGGGATGCGCATTACGTATGAACATGAATTAGAGGAGCTGAATAAATGCCTGCGGGATATGGCTATGATGGTAGAAAAGGCCATTGAGCAGACCTTCGTGGCATTTGAAGACCAGAATTATACTATGGCCGAGGATGTTATTAAAGGAGACCGGAATGTAAATGACATGGAACGTGCCATTGAGTCCCGCTGCCTGTCTCTGATCCTTCGCCAGCAGCCGGTAGCAAGGGATCTGCGCCAGATCTCTACTGCACTTAAGGTTGTAACTGATCTGGAGCGTATTGGAGATCATGCATCGGATATTGCAGAGCTGATCTTAAGGATAAAAAGTGATCATGCCTATCACATTGTACAGCATCTTCCTGCTATGGCAGCCTCAGCCCAGAAAATGGTCCATGATGCGGTAGAGGCCTTTATTAAGCAGGATGTGGAAGAGGCAGAGGAGATCATCCGCAGGGATGATGAGGTAGATGCACTGTTTAATCAGGTAAAATCGGATGTGGTGGAGCTGTTAAAATCTGCACCGTCCCATGCAGACCAGGGAATCGATCTTTTGATGATCGCCAAGTATTTAGAGCGCATTGGGGATCACGCAGTAAATGTGTGTGAATGGACCCAGTTCTGTAAGACAGGCGCACTGAAAAATGTGCGTATTATGTAAGAAAACTAATAAATCCGAAAGAGTCCGCAGACCGGGCTCTTTTTTGGTGCGTTTTTATGCATGATATGCAAATTTTTGATGCGTTATTTTGCGAGTATGATGCAAAAATGCGGCAAATAGGTGCGGAAATTTGCTTGACATGTACGGAACCTGCGCTATAATACAAGTATAAAAATCAGTGGGAAACAGAATGAGAAGCTGTTTTCAGGGGAAAAGCAAGAGGAGGACTATTTCATGAAGTTTTTTATCGACACAGCAAATGTAGATGACATCCGCAAGGCAAATGATATGGGAATTATCTGTGGTGTTACCACAAACCCATCTCTGATCGCAAAAGAAGGCCGTGATTTTAAAGAGGTTATCAAAGAGATCGCATCTATCGTTGATGGACCTATCAGCGGCGAAGTAAAGGCAACTACTGTAACAGCAGAAGGAATGATTGCAGAAGGACGTGAAATTGCTAAGATCCATCCAAACATGGTTGTTAAGATCCCTATGACTGTTGAAGGCTTAAAGGCAGTAAAGGTTCTTCATGCAGAGGGCGTTAAGACCAATGTAACCCTGATCTTCTCCGCAGCACAGGCTTTGTTAGCTGCAAGAGCAGGGGCTACCTATGTATCTCCGTTCTTAGGCCGTCTGGATGATATCTCTATGCCAGGTATTGACCTGATCTATGATATCACTGAGATCTTCCAGATGCACAACATCGAGACAGAGATCATCGCAGCAAGCATCCGCAACCCGATCCATGTAATCGACTGCGCAAAGGCTGGTGCTGATATCGCAACTGTTCCATACAAGGTATTAGAGCAGATGACCAAGCATCCGTTAACTGACCAGGGAATCGCTAAGTTCCAGGCTGATTATAAGGCAGTGTTTGGGGAATAAAATTTTGGTCCGTTATTAGCGGATCCTGATAATGTAATATAAAAGAGCCGCCCACCTGGGCGGCTTAAACTATTTCTACAGGAAATCAAGTCCTCTGTTTTTATACCGTGATGCCATTTCCTGAGGCACATTCCCATCTGTGATCAGTGTTGTAAAATCTTCGATTCCACACACCTGGTACCGGGAAACTGTGTTCAGTTTAATGGGATTTACCAGGGCGATGACACGGCTGGAGGAGCGGATCAGCTGGCGTTTGATGCTGACTTCTTCGGGATAGGGAATAGTCATGCCGTATTCCGGGTGGATAGTGTAGACGCCCATAAAGCATAAGTCCGGGTGGTATCCGGCAGCTTGGGCGGCGGAAACTTCACCTACTGTGGTCATGGAATCCTTTAACAGATCGCCTCCCAGGATAATAACGCGGATCTGCTCTTTTAAGGAGCATACATGGGCAATGCTGTAGCTGTTGGTAAGGACGGTCAGCTTCAGGTTATCCGGGATATTTTTTGCAAACTGGAGATTGGTGCTGCTGCCGTCAATGGCAACTAACTGGTCCGGCTCTAAAAATTCCAGCGCCCGCATGGAAAGCTGCTGTTTTAAGGCAACATCTGCCGTTTCACGGTCAAAGAAGTTGATAACCGGCTTTTCAAGAGGAATAGCACCGCCGAACACTCTTTTTAACTGCCCCTTCTGGTCCAGATCTAACAGGTCGCGGCGTATGGTGTCTTCGGAAACCTTTAATTCCCCGGCCAGGTGGCTGACGACCACTTTTCCGGAGGTGTGAAGCTTATTTAAGATCCAGGTCTGTCTTTCTTCTTTTAACATGATAATATCCTTTCATAATTTCATAACCATAACCCATTTTAAAAGCCGAGCAGGCATACAATAACCGGCAGGAATACAGCCGGAAGCATATTTGCGATCTTGATCTTTGTTCCAATGGTCAGATTTAAGCCAAGGGCAAAAATCAGGATAGAACCGATACAGGAAAGGCGTCCGATCATCAGGTCTGTAAGATAAGGCTTTACCAGACCTGCAAGAAGAGTGATGCCGCCCTGGTAAATGCCGATAGGAAACATGGAAAAGGCTACGCCGATACCCATGGATGCGGCAAAAACAACGGAGAGCACACCGTCCATTACTGCTTTTGTAAAGAGCATGGTACAGTCATGATTTAAGCCGTCTTCAATGGAACCTACGATGGCCATGGCACCGATGCAGAAAACAAGAGAAGTGCTCACAAAGGCTTCTGTAAAATTGGAAGTGGAGGTGCCCTTTGGAAGCTTGGATTTGACCCAGTCACCCAGGTTTTCCATTCTCTGTTCCAGATCCAACCATTCTCCTATGGCAGCGCCTACTGCCATGCAGATGACAACCACTAAGGTGTCTTTTGTCTCGAAAGTGGTTCCAGAGACATTCATCAGTCCCTTGATCGCGCCTGTAATGCCGACAAAGACAACACAGAGCCCTACTGCGTTGGAAATAGTGGTCTGCAGCCGTTTGGGAATGCCGTTTTTTAATAAAAGTCCGATTCCGCTTCCTATAAGGATAGCGGCCATATTTACAAGTGTACCTAAGCCAGTCATATGTAAAACCTCACAGTGTATGAATGTGTTCTGAAAATAACAAAGACATATTACCATATTTCAGGGGAGATTGGAATAAAGATTTGAGAGGCGTGTACTGCCTGGGGTTTACAGTGTCCGCCAGAGCAAGTATAATATAAGAAAACGAAAAAATAATTTAAAGAAACGAGGATATAAATATGAAAAAACTGGAAGAATATGTAAGAAGCATCCCGGATTTTCCGGAACCTGGTATCATTTTCAGGGACGTAACTACCATCCTTCAGGATGCAGACGGTCTGCACCTGGCAGTGGACAGCATCTGCAATATGTTAAAGGATGTAGATTATGATGTAGTAGTAGGTCCTGAATCCAGAGGATTTATCTTTGGTGTGCCGGTTGCTTATGCAGAGCACAAGGGCTTTGTACCGGTCCGTAAAAAAGGCAAACTGCCTTGTGAGACTGTTTCTGCAAAATATGCCCTGGAATACGGCACTGCAGAGATCGAGATGCACAAGGATTCTATTAAACCGGGACAGAAGGTTGTTATCGTTGACGATCTGATCGCTACTGGCGGTACCACGGAAGCAATCATTAAGCTGATCGAAGAACTGGGCGGTAAAGTAGTGAAGATCTGCTTTGTAATGGAATTAGCAGGCCTTAAGGGAAGAGACCTTTTAAAGGGCTATGACGTAGATTCTGCCATTATCTATGAGGGCAAGTGATCAGAATTCATAAGAAAGTAATAGGAATGTCAGACCTTGCTTTTTTAATCGAAAAAAATTATAATGGTAACTAATTATTTGTAAAAAGGTGGCCACATATATGGGAAAAGAGGGAACAAAAGAAAAACTGGATATAGAGCTTGAAGCTCCGGCAGACTTTACCAGCCCGGAAGTGCTGTATCAGGATCTGGTCAAAACGATCCATAAATACCATCCTTCCGATGATATTTCCATGATCGAAAAGGCATATAAGATCGCTGCGGAAGCTCATAAGGATCAGAAGAGAAAGTCTGGAGAGCCTTATATCATCCATCCTTTATGTGTGGCCATTATTCTGGCTGATCTGGAGATGGACAAGGAAACCATTGCAGCCGGTCTTCTTCATGACGTAGTAGAAGACACAGTCATGACACTGGATGAGCTGACCAAAGAGTTTGGACCAGAGGTTTCTTTCCTGGTAGATGGCGTTACCAAGCTGACCCAGTTAAACTGGGATAAAGATAAGGTAGAGATCCAGGCAGAGAACCTGCGCAAGATGTTCCTTGCTATGGCGAAGGATATCCGCGTTATCATTGTTAAGCTGGCAGACCGCCTTCACAATATGCGTACCGGCCAGTACTGGAAGCCGGAAAAGCAGAAGGAAAAAGCAAGGGAGACCATGGAGATCTATGCTCCTATTGCAGACCGTCTGGGTATTTCCAAGATCAAGATCGAATTAGACGACTTATCACTTAAGTTTTTAAAGCCGGAAGTTTATTATGACCTGGTAGAAAAGGTAGATCTGCGTAAAGATGCCAGAGAAGCCTTTGTCCAGTCCATTGTAGATGAAGTAAAGGCACATTTAGACGAAGCAGGCATCGAAGCCACAGTGGGCGGCAGAGTAAAGCATTTCTTCAGTATTTATAAGAAGATGTTAAAGCAGAACAAGACTCTGGATCAGATCTACGATCTGTTTGCTGTACGTATTATGGTAGATACAGTAAAAGACTGTTATGCAGCTCTCGGTGTGATCCATGAGATGTACAAGCCGATTCCTGGTCGTTTTAAAGACTATATTGCTATGCCGAAGCAGAACATGTACCAGTCTCTGCATACAACTCTGATCGGCAGCACCGGACAGCCATTTGAGATCCAGATCCGTACCTATGAGATGCACCGTACTGCTGAGTATGGTATCGCTGCTCACTGGAAATATAAAGAGAGCGGAAGCGGACAGATCGCTGCGGGAAAAGAAGAAGAGAAGTTAAGCTGGCTGCGTCAGATTTTGGAGTGGCAGCGTGATACAGATGATTCCAAAGAGTTTTTAAGCATGGTAAAGGGCGATCTGGACCTGTTCTCTGACAGTGTTTATTGTTTCACCCCTTCTGGTGATGTAAAGACTCTTCCAAGTGGCTCTACCCCTATTGACTTTGCCTATTCTATCCACAGTGCAGTAGGAAATAAGATGGTAGGTGCCAGAGTCAATGGAAAACTGGTTCCGATTGAATACCAGATCCAGAATGGTGACCGTATTGAGGTTATTACCTCTCAGAACTCTAAAGGACCAAGCCGTGACTGGCTGAAGCTGGTACGCAGCACACAGGCGAAAAATAAGATCAATCAGTGGTTCAAGACCCAGATGAAAGAGGATAATATCATCCGTGGCCGTGATGCCATTGACCGTTATTGTAAAGCAAAAGGCATTAACCTAGCAGACCTTTCCAAACCGGAATATATGGAAAAGGTAATGAAACGCTACGCTTTTAAAGACTGGGATTCCGTTCTGGCATCCATTGGACATGGCGGCTTAAAAGAGGGCCAGGTCATTAACAAGATGTTAGAAGAGCGGGAGAAGAAGTTAAAACGTGATATCACAGATGCAGAAGTTTTAGATGGCATTGCTGATACCGAAGGAAGAAGCGGCGAAGCTACAGTACGTAAGAATAAGAGCGGTATCGTGGTCAAGGGACTTCACGATCTGGCAGTGCGTTTCTCACGCTGCTGTAATCCGGTGCCTGGTGATGAGATCGTTGGCTTTGTTACTAGAGGACGTGGTGTTTCCATTCACCGTACCGACTGTATTAATGTGATCAATCTTCCGGAAGATGAAAGAGGACGACTGATCGATGCTGAGTGGCAGGTGACAGAAAATTCCACCAGTACGGAGCAGTATTCCACAGAGATCCAGATCTTTGCAAACAACCGTATTGGCCTTTTTGCAGATATTTCCAAGGTATTTACAGAGAAGCAGATCGATATTACTTCCATGAATGTGCGTACCAGTAAACAGGGCCGCGCAACCATTATTATGACCTTTGATATTCATGGAACAGAAGAACTGAACCGTATTACAGATAAGATCCGTCAGATCGATGGAGTTCTGGATATCCAGAGAACCACAGGCTGATGAAACGGGGCATCTGCTTTGCATGGGCAGACAGTGCCACATAAAAGGAGAATTATGAGCAATAATTTCAGGATAAAGACCATGGTGCTTGGAATGGTGAGCACAAACTGCTATCTGGTCTACAATGACACCACCAAAGAAGGCGTAGTGGTAGACCCGGCAGATAATGGTGCCTATATTTTAAATAAATGCAGTGAACTGGGTGTAACACTGGTAGCAGTGCTTTTAACACATGGACATTTTGACCATATTATCGGAGTACCTGAGGTAAAGCGGGCGTTCCACATTCCTGTATATGCTTCTGAAACAGAAGACGCTATGCTGGCAGATACTTCCATTAATCTTTCTTATCATGTACCTGGAAAACAGACCAGCTTCCATGCAGATGTACTGGTCCATGATGGGGATGAGCTGGATTTTATAGGATATAAATGGAAAGTGATCACAACTCCCGGACATACGGCTGGTTCTGTCAGCTATTATATCCCGGAGGAAGAAGTGGTCTTTTCCGGCGATACGCTGTTTTATGAGTCCTACGGTCGTACAGACCTGGCAACAGGAAGCAGCAGTGATATAGCGGATTCTCTTTTAAACAAATTATTTGTGCTTCCGGGAGATACTATGGTCTATCCGGGACATGGAGATCCAACTACCATTGGCTATGAAAAAGAGCACAATCCTATTCCGTATTACAGATAAGTACCGGACAGGTACGATAGATAGAAAGCAGGAAAAAAATGATCGGATTATTAATACAGGATAATGCCTTCGAACAGGACATCAGAGAACTTCTGATGTCTTTTTATCCGGGTGAGACTTATGCCCATGAGGTAAAAGAAGGCGTTGACTTTTATGTACAGACCAGATTAGAGGATGGGGAAGCTGCCATTGGGATCTGGGAGAAAATGGAAAATGCAGATGAGAGTTCTGACACAGCTGCTGATGCAGCTGGTGTGGAAGGAAAAGACAGCGCAGCAGCTGTTGAAAAGCAGACGGATTCAGATATATCTGCCCCAGACGGACTGACCGGTTGTACACTGACCGCCTATTCCTCAGGAAAAGCAGACCTCTCAGACCACTCTGCCACTAAAAACGTTATCAAAAAATTATTCTACCAGATGCTTGTAAAGCGCACTGGCCATGAACTTCCATGGGGATCTCTCACCGGTATCCGCCCAACCAAGATTGCTTTAAGCCGCTTGGAAGAAGGCTGGAAGGAAGAAGACATCCGCAGGTTTATGAAGGAAACCTACATGACCAGCGATGAAAAGATCGACTTAAGCATTGAGATCGCAGCAAGAGAAAAACGTCTGTTGGAGCCATTAGACTACGACAGAGGCTACAGCTTATATGTAGGTATCCCATTCTGTCCTACTACCTGTCTGTACTGCTCTTTCACTTCTTATCCTATCAGCAAGTGGAAAGGCCGTACCGGACTGTATCTGGAAGCTTTATTTAAGGAGCTGGAATACACAGCTGCAAAGATGAAGGGAAGACCTCTTGATACCATTTATTTTGGCGGTGGTACACCTACTTCTCTGCCGGCAGAGGACATTGATGCTATTTTATGTAAATTAGAGCAGCTGTTTGATACAAAGAATGCTCTGGAATTTACTGTAGAAGCAGGCCGTCCGGACAGTATTACTGAAGAAAAATTAAAAGTTCTGGCTTCCCATGGCATCAGTCGTATTTCTATTAATCCGCAGACTATGAACCAGAAGACCTTAGACCTGATTGGCCGCCGTCATACAGTAGAAAATGTAAAAGAAAAGTTCCACATTGCAAGAGAACTTGGCTTTGACAATATCAATATGGACCTGATCATGGGACTTCCGGGAGAAGACCTGGATGATGTAAAACATACATTAGAAGAGATCGAAGCTTTAAAGCCGGATTCTCTGACGGTTCATTCCCTGGCTATCAAACGTGCTGCCAGACTGAATATGTTCAAGGAAGAATATGCGGACTTAAAGATCAATAACACTCCGGAAATGATCGCCTTAAGCGAAGCCTGTGCCCGCAGAATGGGCATGGAGCCATACTATCTCTACCGCCAGAAAAACATGGCAGGCAACTTTGAAAATGTAGGCTATTCCCTTCCTGGAAAGGCATGTATCTACAATATCCTGATCATGGAAGAGATGCAGACCATTGCCGCCTGCGGCGCTGGAACCACTACAAAGGTGGTATTTCCGTCTGAAAACAGAAGGGAACGCTGCGAAAATGTAAAGGAAGTAGAGCAGTATATCAGCCGTATTGATGAGATGATCGGGCGGAAAGAGAAGATTCTAAGCGAATAGAAAATGTTCTAAAGGACAAAACGTTTGATTGCAGACAGTTTTGTCCTTTTTTGTTGGATTTATTGATAATTAAATAAAAAAGTCATATAATAAAAGTAGGAAAAATCCTACTTTCCCTACATCATAGACAGGAGGTGTGATTATGATTGCAAATACATTTATTGACAATGCAAAGGTTATGGCAAAAGGTCAGGTTACGATACCGAAGGATGTGAGAGAAATTCTTGGAGTTTCCAGTGGTGATCGAATTACATTTGTAGTAGAAAATGGGAGTGTTCGTCTTATTAATTCAGCAGTGTATGCGATGCAGATGTTACAGGCTCAGATGGCTGGCGAAGCAGAGAAAGCGGGAATTACATCTGATGAAGATGTCATGAACTTAGTAAAGGAAGT
>JBNMGK010000164.1:0-5914 GCA_050872205.1 Enterocloster sp. | reverse complement strand
CCGTTTATTCTGACCGGTATCTTCCAGGAAAGGGAGATATCCCCCATGTGACCGCTGTATACGACAGACAGCGCTGGGCCTGCATCCATGAAGATGAGATCTCCGACAAGCTGGTACAGGAAAAAGCACTTGACCTGTTTGCCAATGCATATCTGGCAGTGGCTTCCAAAGGCACAGAAAGCTTTTCAGCTGTTTTTGCAAAATACAACCGCACCAGAAAAGAAGATTTCCAGATCCGTACTGCGATTCTGGAAGAAAATGGAAAACGGTATGTAGAAAAAACAGCCCTTACAGCGCAGGCACAGGCCCATATCCAGTCCATGAGTGAAAAATACGAAAAGCTGTCTAAAGTAAATCCGGGAGTAAAGGTATTAGAGCCACATTACTCCGAAGATAAAAAGGCAGTGCGTTTCGGATTTTTAAAGGGAAAAACACTGGCAGAGCTTTTAGGAGAGCAGATCAGCGGCAAAAAGGCACCGGTAGAAGCCTTAAAAGCTGCCATGAACCAGGTGTTTGGACAGGCAGTGCTTAAAAAAGAGCCATTTGCTCCAACTGACAAGTTTAAAGAAGTATTTGGTGACAGGGAAGAGATCCTTTCCTTACAGGATAATTCTTACGAAGTAAGCAACATTGACGGCCTTTTCGAGAATCTGATGGAGACTGAGGATGGTCTTTACTGCCTGGATTATGAATGGGTATTTGACTTCCCAATCCCGGCTGGTTTCGTCCGCTACCGCAATCTGGTTTACTTCTATTATAAATATGAAGGCCTGTTAGACTATGAAAATGCCACTCAGTTCTTAAAAGAATTTGGAATGGATGAGAAGTTAGCAGAAATCTATGCTTCTATGGAAGTGGCATTCCAGACCTGGGTACACGGTGATGGCACTCAGGGATATATGGGCAATTATAAGCAGCGTCTGGTGACACTGGAAGAGTTAAAGGCTCAGGAAAAGGAACTGGCTCAGGCAAGAGAGCGGATCAACCAGCTTCAGGCGGAGGTAGAAGAGCGCAATATCCAGGTGAAGAAAGACCAGGAGATCCTGCGCCTTACCAATAACCATGTGACCAACCTGGAAGTAATGATCAAGGATCTGCGCCATGAGATCAATGAACTGGGCAAGCTGGCTACTTACTTAAATGGCCATGAAGCCCTTGTATTTAAAATGCGCCGTAAACTGGGCCAGCAGGTAAACAAGGCATTTCCAAAGGGCACCAGAAAGCGCAAGATCTTAAACTACAGCTTTAATACTATAAAGCATCCTATCAAATACGGAAAAATGTATGCCACCAAAGAGGGACGTAATCTCATTGAAGGTGATTTTAAGATCGGTGATGGCTATCTGACCGGCGGACATCTTTCTTTCCCGCAGTATGAGAACCCTACGGTTTCCATTGTCATTCCCTGTTACAACCAGATCCATTATACCTATGCCTGCTTACAGTCCATTCTGGAATTCACCAAGGATGTGACATACGAGGTTATTATTGCAGATGATGTTTCTACAGACGCTACTGCAGAGATCGGCCGTTTTGTAGATGGTCTTGTGATCTGCCGTAACCAGACCAACCAGGGCTTCCTTCGCAATTGCAACCAGGCTGCCAAAGCTGCCAAAGGTAAGTATATCATGTTCTTAAACAATGATACCAAGGTAACAGAAGGCTGGCTGTCTTCTCTGGTGAATCTGATCGAGTCGGATGATACCATTGGTATGGTTGGTTCAAAGCTGGTTTACCCGGACGGAAGATTACAGGAAGCGGGAGGTATTATCTGGAGCGATGGTTCTGGCTGGAATTACGGCCGTCTGGATGACCCGGATAAGGCAGAGTATAACTATGTAAAAGATGTTGACTATATTTCCGGTGCAGCGATCCTGTTATCGGTAGATCTTTGGAAGCAGATCGGTGGCTTTGATGAGCGCTTTGCCCCTGCTTACTGTGAAGACTCTGACCTGGCATTTGAGGTGAGAAAAGCAGGTTACAGAGTGGTTTACCAGCCTCTTTCCAAGGTGATTCATTTTGAGGGCGTTTCCAATGGTACCGATGTAAATGGTACCGGCTTAAAGCGCTATCAGGTGGAAAACAGCCAGAAATTAAAGGAAAAATGGGCGGATGAATTTAAGAAACAGTGCGTCAATGATGGAAATCCGAACCCATTCCGCGCAAGAGAGCGCAGTCAGGGCAAGAAAGTTATTTTAGTAGTGGATCATTACGTTCCTACTTTCGATAAAGACGCTGGTTCCAAGACAACGTACCAGTACCTGAAAATGTTCTTAAAGAAGGGTTATGTAGTTAAGTTCTTAGGAGATAACTTCCTTCACGAAGAGCCATATTCTACCACTCTTCAGCAGATGGGAATTGAGATCCTTTACGGAGATCACTGGGCAACCGGCATTTGGGACTGGTTGAAATTAAATAAAGATGAGATTGATGTAGCTTATCTGAACAGACCACATATTGCTACAAAATATGTTGATTTTATTAAGGAAAATACCAATATTAAGGTTATTTACTATGGTCATGACCTGCACTTTTTACGTCTGGGCCGTGAATATGAGCTGACCGGGGATATTGATATTAAGAGAGAGGCAGATTACTGGAAGGCAATCGAACTTTCCATGATGCGCAAGGCGGCTATTTCCTATTATCCGTCTTATGTGGAGATCAACGCCATTCATGCTATTGACCCAGAAATCAAGGCAAAGGCCATTACAGCCTATGTATATGACCAGTTTCTGACAGGTATCCAGGAAGACTTTGCCAAGAGAGAAGGACTGCTGTTTGTGGGCGGTTTTGCACATCCACCGAATGCAGATGCTGTGCTCTGGTTTGCAAAGGAGATCTTCCCACATATCAGAGAGCAGCTGCCGGATATTAAATTCTATGTAGTCGGTTCTAAGGTAACAGATGAGATCAAGGCCTTAGAGCAGCCTGGAAATGGCATTATCATCAAGGGATTTGTCAGTGAAGAAGAACTGGCAAACCTGTACGCATCCTGCAAGGTGGTAGTCGTTCCGCTTCGTTATGGCGCAGGTGTAAAGGGCAAAGTAGTAGAGGCAATCTACAACGGCGCACCGATCATTACCACCAGCACCGGTGCAGAAGGCATCCCCCAGGTAGAGCAGGTTCTTGAAGTAGAAGATGATCCAAAGACATTTGCAGACAAGACAGTAGCTTTGTATCAGGATAATGACCGCTGCCGCCAGATGTGTGAAGGAACCCAGAAGTATATCAGGGAACACTTCAGCATGGATGGGGCATGGAAGGTAATAAGTGAGGACTTCACACGATAGGAGAAGAAAAATGCAGGCAATCTTATTAGCCGGCGGTTTGGGCACCAGACTTCGCAGCGTTGTAAGCGACCGTCCAAAGCCAATGGCATTGATAGAGGACAAACCATTTATGGAATATGTGACCAGGGAACTGGTGCGCAGCGGCATTACAGAGATCATTTTCGCTGTAGGCTACAAAGGTTCCATGGTGGAAGAATATTTTAAAGACGGAAGTGAATTTGGCTTCCAGGCTTCCTATGCTTATGAGGAAACTCTGTTAGGCACAGCAGGCGCCATTAAAAATGCAGGCAAATTTATTACAGAAGACCGTTTTTATGTATTAAATGCAGATACCTTTTACCAGATCGACTATACCCGTCTGGCAAAGCAGCAGGATGACCAGAACCTGGATATGGCTCTGGTGCTGCGCCAGGTGCCGGATGTGTCCCGCTATGGCAAAGCTGTTTTAGATGAAAATGGCATTCTCACCGGATTTAATGAAAAAACAGCAGATCCGGTGCCAGGAACCATTAACGGCGGCATTTATCTGATGAAAAAGAGCCTGTTAGAGAAAATTCCGGAAGGTAAGGTATCTCTTGAAAATGAGATGATCCCAAAATGGCTTTCAGAAGGAAAGAAGCTGGGCGGCTTTGTAAATGACGGCTATTTCATTGATATCGGTATTCCGGAAGCTTATTTCCAGTTCCAGGAAGATGTAAAAACAGGAGTTGTACATTAAAGGAGAAGAAGAGTATGGTGATCAGAGGCAGAGCGCCCCTTCGCGTCAGCTTTGGCGGCGGCGGCACAGATGTAGCGCCTTTCTGTGAGCAGCAGGGCGGTGCTATTATCGGAAGTACCATTAATAAATATGCATATTGTTCTATCGTACCAAGAGAGGATGATCAGATCATTGTCCACTCTCTGGATTTCGATATGACCGTAAAATACAACACAAGGGAAAACTACGTTTACGATGGACGTCTGGACCTGGTAACGGCTGCTTTAAAGGCAATGGATATTAAACAGGGCTGCGAAGTTTACTTACAGTGCGATGCGCCTCCAGGCTCCGGCCTTGGAACCTCTTCTACGGTTATGGTGGCTATGCTTACAGCTATGGCCCGTTGGAAGGGCATTATGTTAGATGCTTATGCAATGGCAGATCTGGCATATGAGGTAGAGAGAGAAGACCTAAAGATCGATGGTGGATACCAGGATCAGTATGCAGCAACCTTTGGTGGTTTTAACTTCATTGAGTTCCATGGACGTAACAATGTGGTAGTAAACCCGCTGCGCATTAAAAAAGACATTATCCATGAACTGCAGTATAACCTGCTGTTATGCTATACCGGAAAAATCCATGTTTCTGCTAATATCATCAAAGATCAGGTGCAGAATTATGAGAAAAAAGATGCTTTTGATGCTATGTGTGAAGTAAAAGCGCTGGCTTATGCTATGAAGGATGAGCTGTTAAAGGGCAATCTCCACAGCTTTGGAAAGCTGTTAGACTACGGCTGGCAGAGCAAAAAGCGTATGAGCAATAAGATCTCCAATCCACAGATCGATGAGCTGTATGCAGAGGCATTAAAGGCCGGTGCATTAGGCGGAAAGCTTTTAGGCGCAGGCGGCGGCGGATACCTGTTAATGTACTGCCCGTACAATGTGCGTCATAAAGTGGCAGCCCGTATGGAAGCCATGGGCGGACAGCTGGCTGACTGGAACTTTGAGCTTCGTGGCGCCCAGAGCTGGGTAGCAGACGAAGACCGCTGGCAGTATGACAAAGTAAAAGTACAGATGCCAAACGGAGAATACTGTTTTGACCTGAAATAAAGGCAGAAATGGAAAACAAGACTGTGGAACATACATTAAACAAAGTAGTATTTTTAGACCGGGATGGTACTTTAAACGAAGAAGTGAACTATCTTCATAAAACCGAAGATATGAAGCTTCTTCCTGGAGTACCCCAGGCTTTGAAAAAATTAAAGGATGCCGGTTATAAACTGATCGTTGTCACCAACCAGGCGGGAGTGGCAAGAGGCTATTATACAGAAGAAGATGTAAAGATCCTTCATCAGTATATGAATCAGGTATTAGAAAAAACAGGAGCCCGGATCGATGCCTTTTATTACTGCCCCCATCATCCGGTACATGGCATTGGCATTTATAAAAAAGAATGCAGCTGCCGCAAGCCGGGAACAGGCATGTTTGAAATGGCAGAAAAAGACTTTCCAGTGGACAAGTCAGAGTCTTATATGATCGGGGACAAACTTCTTGATACAGAAGCTGGACAGAGATTTGGTGTTACATCCATTCTGGTAGGAACCGGATATGGGGCAGAGCTTCATAAGGAGCAGCAGGAAAAAGGTGAAAAACCACCTTATGATCATTATGCAGAGGATCTGGAAGCGGCGGCAGAGTGGATACTGGAACGCAGGTAAGACCTGAAAAAATCTGGAAAGAGTTGAAAGATCAGAAAAGATCTGGAAAGCGGAAAAATCCGGTATCAGCAGATCCTGTTGGTCAAAAGGAGAGAATGATATATGAAAGAACTTAGATTTTTAGATGAATTAGTGCAGCGCTATCCGGTTCTTGAACCGGTAAAAGGAGATATCCTTAAGGCATATGAGATCTTAAGAGACTGCTAT
>JBNMGK010000280.1:0-3897 GCA_050872205.1 Enterocloster sp. | reverse complement strand
TGCATGCAGACCATAAGAATGCAGTTGGGTTTGCAATTCCCTGTCCTGCAATGTCAGGAGCACTGCCATGAACTGCCTCGAACATGGCGAAATCTTTGCCCAGGTTGCTGGATGGCATTAAGCCAAGGCCGCCGATGAGGCCGCTGACCAGATCAGATAAAACATCGCCGTACAGATTTTCTGTTACGATGATATCAAAGTTCTGTGGATGCATAACCAGCTGCATAGCCACATTATCTACGATCTTATCATCTGCCTCAATATCCGGATATTCTTTGCTGATATCATAGAAAATATCGCGGAACATTCCGTCTGCCATCTTCATGATGTTTGCCTTGTGAACACAGGTCACTTTCTTACGGCCATGGCTTACTGCATAATCGAAAGCAGCACGGATGATACGCTCACTGCATTTTCTGGTGATGATCTTAATAGAATGAACGGTATCCTTATCGATCATCTCTTCTACGCCTGCATACAGGTCTTCTGTATTTTCACGGAAGATAACGATATCTACATTTTCAAATGCAGTCTTTACAGCAGAATTGGTCTTTGCAGGACGAATATTTGCGTAAAGATCATATTTCTTTCTTAAAGTAACATTTAAGGAACGGAAGCCCTTTCCTAAAGGAGTCGTAATAGGGGACTTTAATAAAACGTGGGTCTTTTCCATAGAAGCATAGCCCTCTTTGGGGATCAGCTCGCCGTGTGCTTCGTATTCTGCAGCGCCTACGTTGAACACTTCATAGTTTAAGCCTGCTCCTGCAGCGTCTAAGATCCTTAAAACGCTGTCTGTGATCTCTGGTCCGATTCCATCGCCTTTAAATACTGTAATTGTATCTGTCATCTCTATCTCTCCTCCATTGCTGTATATTCTTTATTATCACCTACATACTTGTTTGCAGGACGCATGATCCTTCCATCATAAAGCTTATTTTCAATGTTATGGGCAACCCAGCCGACCATACGGCTGCACACGAATAATGGTGTGTACAGATCTCTGGGGATTCCCAACATTTCATAAGCAAAGCCGCTGTAAAAATCCACGTTGGTAGGAAGGGATACTCCCTTACGCTCCTTCATGGTCTCTAAGGCAATACGTTCAAATCTCTGGCGAAAATCAAATTCCGTCATCATCTTCTTTTCCTTTGCCACTTCCAGGCAGCGGGCCCGCAGCATTTCTGCTCGCGGATCAGAAATGGTATAAACTGCATGGCCGAAACCATATACAAGACCGCTGCGGTCATATAATTCGCCGTCCATCAGCTTGTTCACTGCTGCCTTTATCTTCTTGTCATCTGCTGTATATCCACCGGTCTCTTCCAGCACCGCATCCATCATTTCTGCAACCTTGATGTTTGCGCCGCCGTGTCTTGGTCCTTTCATGGAACCAATGCTTCCGCAGACAGTGGAATAAATGTCCGTGCCTGTAGAAGCGATCACTACATTGGTAAATGTGGAGTTATTACCACCGCCGTGATCTGCATGAAGCATAAGAATGGTATCTAACAGTCTGGCCTCTTTATCAGAGAACTTCTGATCTTTTCTTAATAAGCTTAAAAAGTTTTCTGCAATGGAATAGTTCGGGTTTGCATAATGGATAAATAAGCTGTCTCTGTTGTAATAATGTACCTTACTCTGATATGCGTAGCAGGCGATAGACGGAAGCTTTGCCATTAAATTAATACCCTTTACCAGAGTTTCGTATACATCAATGTTATCTGGATCATCATCATAATTGTATAAAGTAAGAACTGCATCCTGAAGCTTGTTCATCAGGTTTTTGCCCGGCATACGCAGCAGGTTCATTTCCACAAATTCATCTGGGATCTCGTAGCAGTCCCTTAAGATACTACAGAAATGTTCCAGCTCTGCTTTCTTTGGCAGATATCCAAAGAGAAGAAGGAAGCAGACTTCCTCATAACCAAAATGACTATCCCCTTTACCTTTTACCAGGTCTTCTACATCATAACCTCTGTAGTAAAGCTTTCCCGGGATTGCCTGGATCCCGCCTTCCGCAGTCTCCTCATAGCCTACAACATCTGCTACACGGGTAAGTCCTACTCTTACGCCGGTGCCGTCTTCATTTCGAAGACCTTTCTTTACATTGTATTCCTTATACCATTTATTAGGGATATCCGTATAATTCTGGGATTTTCCATAAAACTGTGCAAGATAACTGTCTTTCATGCTCTGCTCTCCTCTCCGGCGTAGTCTTTTATGTTTCTTTGGCCGCTGCCAGAGATCTTAGTGCCTGTTTCTGTTGTAGTTGATCAGGCATCCCGCCTTGACAATGGCTCTTTCTTCCGGTGTCATATCTGCAATATAAAGGTTTAATTCTTTGATCTGAGCTTTTTCATCTTTTCCATTTCCAAGAACATATGCCTTAATGGAACTTAAATCGCCGTCCAGCGCTGTTCTTACATTTGGAACATAGATATAATCGCCTACTTCAAAGTCCGGATCTGCTTCCATCTGGAATGGCAGCATGCCCCAGTTCATAACATTGGAGCGATATCTCTTAGTTGCATATTCCTTACAGATATTGGCAAGTCCGCCGATCACTCTCTGGCAGCTGGCTGCCTGCTCTCTTGCAGAGCCGTCACCAGGCTTTACTGCATAGACCATGCTTCCTACTTCTGTATCTTTTACGGAAATATTTTCATTTCCTGCAATAGTTCTGATAGCTGCAAATACATTGGCCAGATCTGGTTCTAATGCCAGCTCTTTTTCTTCGCCCTCAGTTACTCTGGCTTTTTCTAATTTATCTACTTCTTTGGTCCGTCCTACGTACTCCGGATCTCTTCTGGATAAGGTAAACTCTGCCAGTCCCAATGGGTTAGAACGATAGGAAGAAGTCTCACCAGAAGGAATCAATTCGTCTGTAGTAGTTACCGGATCCATGATCTTGGAGCAGACCTTTAAGAGGATGTTGTCTGTTAATGGGCTCATTTCCGGCCAGTCTTTGATATTTGGACCATATACAAGAGATTTTTCCTCATCTGCTTTTCCAAAGCCCTGATATACACGGTTCTTATAGGCCTTATCGTCAAACTCATATTCCGGAACATCATTCCAGCAGTCTAACTCCCATGCAGAAGTAAGTTTTCCGCCATTTGCTGCAGTTGCTGCAATAGAACGCGCATCCATTAATGCGACTGCTGACATCTGTCCGTTTCCTGGCTTGCTTCCTTCACGGTTCGGGAAGTTTCTTGTGGTGTGACGGATACTTAAGCCGTTGTTGCAAGGTGTATCTCCTGCACCGAAGCAAGGTCCGCAGAAAGCGGTACGGATAATAGCGCCTGCATCCATAAGGTCTGAAACAGCTCCCTTCTTTACCAGATCTGAAAAGACCGGCTGGGAAGAAGGATAAACAGCCAGTGAAAATTCATCACAGCCACAGTTCTTTCCTCTTAAAGCATGGGATGCTTCGATCACATTGGTATAATTTCCGCCTGCACAGCCAGCGATAATTCCCTGCTGTACCATAAGGTCATTTCCAACTACCTTATCAAGAAGTGTGAAATGTGCTTTTCCTCCAGCTACTCTTTCAGCATCCTTTTCTACCATATGAAGGATATCTTTCATATTTGCCTTTAATTCATCGATCTCAAAGGCATTGCTTGGGTGGAATGGAAGGGCGATCATTGGCTTTACAGAGCTTAAGTCTACATAAACACAGCCATCGTAGTAAGCCACATCTGCAGGATCCAGTTTCTTGTAATCTGCCTCTCTGTGATGCTTTGCCAGGTAATTTCTGGTATCTTCATCTGTTCTCCAGATGGAGGTTAAGCAGGTGGTCTCTGTAGTCATTACGTCTACGCCATTTCTGTAATCGGTAGTCATAGAAGCAACACCAGGTCCAACAAATTCCATTACTTTATTCTTTACATATCC
>JBNMGK010000509.1:0-1293 GCA_050872205.1 Enterocloster sp. | reverse complement strand
GAACGTTTATGGGAGAAGAAAAATGCTGCTGTTGCCACCATAAAACAAAAGAGCGTTCAGAAAAGGAATACAAAGACCTGATCCACCGCTTAAACCGTATTGAAGGCCAGATACGGGGAATCAAAGGAATGGTGGAAAAAGACGCTTATTGTCCGGACATATTAATACAGGTAGCAGCTGCCAATGCAGCCTTAAACAGTTTTAATAAGGTCCTTCTTGCAAATCATATCAGGACCTGTGTAGCAGAAGATATAAGAGAGGGAAAAGATGAGGTGATCGATGAACTGGTGACCACCTTGCAGAAACTCATGCGGTAAGAAAGGAGCCAACAGTACAATGAAGCAGTATACAGTAACGGGGATGAGCTGTGCAGCCTGCAGCACCCGTGTAGAAAAGGCAGTTTCCAAGGTGCCGGGAGTAACCTCCTGCTCTGTCGGCCTTTTAACTAACTCCATGGGTGTGGAAGGAAGTGCCACAGACCAGGAGATCATAAAAGCAGTAGTAGATGCAGGTTATGGCGCGTCTGCAAAAGATAGCAGCGGAGAAAAAAACGGCGGGGCAAACAGTGCTGCAGCTTCCGAAGAAGCCCTTGCAGACCATGAAACTCCCATTTTAAAGAAACGTTTATTATATTCCGTAGGTTTCTTACTTGTCCTTATGTATTTTTCCATGGGACATATGATGTGGAACTGGCCCCTGCCGGCATTTATGGACGGCAACCATGTGATGATGGGTCTGGTGCAGCTGTATCTGACCGTGATCATTATGATCATCAACCAGAAGTTCTTTATCAATGGTTTTAAGAGTCTGTTCCATGGCGCTCCAAACATGGACACCTTAGTAGCTTTAGGTTCCTTTGCCTCCTTCGGCTACAGCTCCTATGCACTGTTTGCCATGACTTATGCCCAACATCAGGGTGATGCAGAGGCAGTTATGGGCTACATGCACGAATTCTACTTTGAGTCCGCTGCCATGATCTTAACTTTGATCACAGTTGGAAAAATGTTAGAGGCCCGTTCTAAAGGAAAGACAACGGATGCATTAAAGAGCCTGATGAAGCTGTCACCAAAGACGGCCGTTGTAGAAAAGGACGGAAAAGAAACAGAAGTACCCATTGAGCAGGTACGTATCGGTGATGTATTTGTTGTCCGCCCAGGTGAAAATATACCGGTAGATGGTATTGTATTAGAAGGAAACAGTGCTGTAAATGAGGCTGCTCTTACAGGTGAAAGTATTCCTGTAGACAAGCAGGCGGGAGACCGTGTTTCTGCAGCTACCATTAACCAGTCCGGT
>JBNMGK010000145.1:0-6326 GCA_050872205.1 Enterocloster sp. | reverse complement strand
GTCATCTACCTTCTTGCCATTTTCGCTTCCGCGCAGGTACAGAGTGTACAGACCTTCCTGCTCATTGATCATCTTTGCAAGACCTGGTGCGATCGGCCGTACCAGGCAGCACTTGCCGTTCCATCCAGCTTTCTCATTTGCAAGATCAAACCAGTAATCTACAAATGCGCGAAGGAAGTTTCCCTCACCAAACTGTAAAACCTTCACTGGAGCATCCTCCAGGATATAGCCATCGTAACCGGATTTCTTTAATACATCATAATTCAGAAGTGCCATAATTTAATATTCTCCTTTCCTATGCGGATCATTCCCTGCTTTTGGTTCCAACGTAACCCCGGAATGTCCCTTCTGAAATGCAGTATACCACACTTTTTCTACTTTTCAAATACAAAATTGTAAATACTTACATAAATTTTGTAAACGCTTACATTTTTTCCTGTTTTTCCTGGAAAATGCTGGTTTATGCCCAGCCTTTTATTGCTTTCTATATTTTTTTGTATATATCTTATTATTTTTCAGGAATGCTGCTTGCCCCTGTTCCTGCAAAATGATATAATATAAATAGTATTTAGACAGCGTTATTAAAAATATGCAATAACGATAATAAAACGGGGTGGTAAAAATGCCAGAAACAACAAAATTTAAAGATGTATACGAAGCTATCGCAAGTGTCAGTCCCAACCGGCAGAATATTCTCTATACCATATTAGATGAAGAAGCTTTCGGGGAAAAAGCTTTCTTTTCAGATGATAAGCTGGTATGGGAAAGCACAAAGGGCGGATTTTTCTCTCAAAATCAGAACGAGGTTGGAAAGCTCCATGAATGTGGACAGGTGGCAGCAGCAGGAAAGAAACTGTTCTGCGACTGCTTAGGCGGTGAAAAACGCCTGGTGATCTGCGGTGGCGGCCATGTTTCCATGCCGGTGATCCAGCTTGGCGCCATGATGGAATTTACAGTAACTGTTTTAGAGGACCGTCCTCTTTATGCAAACAACGCCCGAAGAGCCGGCGCCCACCAGGTGATCTGCGACTCCTTTGAAAATGGTCTTGACCAGATTGAAGGATCCAAGGATACTTATTTTGTCATCCTTACCAGGGGCCACAGATATGATCAGATCTGCTTAGAGCGGATCGCAAAAATGCCTCATGCTTACATCGGTATGATCGGCAGCCGCAAGCGTGTGGCAAAGGTAAAGGAAGTTTTAATTGAAAATGGTACTGACCCGGAGGTTTTAAACCAGGTCTATACGCCCATTGGCTTAAATATCGGTGCGGAAACACCAGCGGAGATCGGTGTTGCCATTATGGCAGAGATCATCCAGGTAAAGAACCAGAAGCTACGCAGCTGCGGCTTCCCTACAGAAATATCCCACTTTTTAAATAATCACTCTCCGGAACGCCTTCCTGCCATTCTGACTACCATCGTAGCCCGCCACGGCTCTGCTCCAAGAAGTGTTGGTACCAAGATGTTAGTCCTTCAGGACGGCACGATTATCGGCACCATAGGCGGCGGCTGTATGGAATCAGCGGTTGTACGCCGCGCTCTGGAAATGATCCACGATGGCGATCCATCTCCTATCCTTTATCATGGGGACCTTACAGGACAGGACGCAGAAGATGACGGTATGGTCTGCGGCGGAGTTGTAGATATTTTAATGGAACGTGTCTGATCCTGATTATTTATACCAGGTCTGTATATTTTCCCCCTGTCAATGCCTGTTGCTCTGAGGCACACTGACAGGGGAATTTTTCTTAAAAATCGTATCTTTTTATTTCACAGTTTTTGATTCCATAAGCTGCAAATTCTTCATTTGTCATGTCATGGAAATAGGACTGCACCACTCTGGCAATACCATTGTGGGCTACCAGGATATATGTTTTCTCATCTGACTTATCTTTGATCTCATCTAAGAGATTATAGATCCGCTGAGCCAGACGGAGCATGGATTCTCCGCTTTCATAGCTGCATGCAAAGGACTGTTTGGCCTTTTTAAAGTCTTCACCGCCTCTGGGTGTGGACTCCCATATGCCAAAATTCTGCTCTTTTAACCGTAATTCCTCACGGGCCGGAATGCCTGTGATATCAGAAATGTGTTTTGCTGTATCTGCAGCCCGCATCAGAGGTGAATACAGGATCTCGTCTGCATGGATCTTTTCTTCTAAAATCTTCTTTCC
The DNA here is from genome assembly GCA_050872205.1 of Enterocloster sp. Lineage (GTDB taxonomy): Bacteria > Bacillota > Clostridia > Lachnospirales > Lachnospiraceae > Enterocloster. Next base: position 4,152 of record JBNMGK010000145.1, on the reverse strand, counting down.
TGTCTCTATGGCCTGCTCATGACCAAGCTGTGTCAGGGCAATATCTGTTGCCCCGCAGATCTTTCCTTCCACATTCCATACAGTCTGACCATGTCTTACAAAATAAAAATGTCCCATTATCGTAATTTCCTCCTGTTGAATTTGATGTTTTCTCGAAATCTTTTATAACTATACTTTTTCATAGGTTTTTAACGTAAACTCTACAGCGCTGCATCTCCCCTGTCTTCCACCAGTTCAAAACCAACGGACTTCACCCGGTTCTTAAGACAGACTCTGCACTCAGCAGCTTCATCACCTGTACAGATCTTATTGTCATACAGCTCGTACTTTTTACGGTCCTTTACCGGGGATAAATTAGGCATAACTACATTTGCGCCTGCCAAAAGCCCCTTTTCTCTTCCCTTTGGATCTGCGGTTCCCAGAGCTGTTGTTGCCGGAAGCAGACATTTGGGAAGGATAATACGCAGCACAGACAGTAAAAATAATGTCAATTCTACGCTTCCTGCAGGTTCATTGGCAAATTTTGTATCATGATGGGGAATAAATGGTCCGATCCCTACCATTTCCGGGTTTAATCCTTTTAAAAAGATAAGGTCCTCTGCCAGACACTCCAAAGTCTGCCCCGGTGCGCCTACCATAAAACCGGCACCCGTCTGATAGCCCAGCTCTTTTAGATCCCGCAGACACTGCTTCCTGTTTGCAAGGCTCATCTGTTCCGGGTGAAGATGACGGTAATGATCTTCATTTGCCGTTTCATGACGCAGCAGATACCGGTCCGCTCCTGCTTCTTTGTAAAGACGGTAGCTTTCCTTTGTTTTTTCTCCAATGGAAAGAGTAATGGCACAATCCGGATAGCTGCTACGGATCTTCTTAACGATCTCTGCTATCTTATCATCTGTAAAATAAGGATCTTCGCCCCCCTGCAACACAAAGGTGCGAAATCCCAGTTCATAGCCATTTTTACAGCAGCTCAGTATCTCTTCTTCTGTCAGGCGGTAGCGGCTGGCGTTTTTATTATCCCGGCGGATACCACAGTAATAACAGTTGTTTTTACAGAAATTGGTAAATTCAATAAGGCCACGCATGTAGACTTTATTGCCGTAATATTTCTGGCGGAGTCTGTCTGCCTCTTTTCGCAGACAGACCGCAGTTTCCTCATCCTGATAACTGCCTAATAATTCTATATACTCCTCTTTTTCCAGATAACTCTGACAGATCAGCTTTTCTGCCAGTTCCAGTGATGGTTTCATAATTTATCTTCCTCGCTTTTCCCAAACCAGATCATTGTAAAAATAAAACATATATCTTATGCAAGTTTACTCTGAAACCATTCTTCCTGTCAATGTTACGGTTCAGGCATTATATGACCAGTAACAGAGCAACATCAGTTCTTCCCTGCATTGACAAACCGATAAAATTTGGTTACACTTACTTATACTCCAAAGATTCATCCGCGGGTAAGGAGGTATGAATATGAAACAGTGCATGGATTCAGATAATCTGCACAGACGTTTAAAAAAGATCATCGGACAGGTCCAGGCCATTGACCGTATGATAGATGAAGATGTTCCCTGCGAAGAGATCCTTTCCCAGATCAATGCTGCAAAATCCGCTTTAAACGGCTGCGGAAAAGTGGTACTGGAAGGTCACATTAAGCACTGCGTCCGGGACGGCATCGAACACGGTGACGCAGACAAAACCATTGAAAGCTTTACAAAGGCAGTGGAACGCTTTGCTAACATGCAGTAAATAAAAAGGAAATAAAATATGTAACGTATCTTAAAGTCAGTCCATTCAGGGCTGACTTTTTTGTATGCCAAAAACAACTATAACTCTTTGAGTATTTTATAACTGCCCTCTTGACAACATATACCCCTATAGGTATAATGTAGCCATATTTAGGTATACCCCTATATGTATAGAAAGAAGGAGCCATTATGAAAGAGTCTGTTAAAAAGCTGGAAGCTCTTATGGAAATAGGCGGCATAAAAAAAGACGTCTGTTTCCTGGTTATTTCCGGCATTGCCCTGATCATCAGTATTTTTAAGATGATCCCCCTGCCTTTTGACGCAGCCTGGATCGCCATTATTTTGTGCGGCATCCCCATTATCATGGAAGCTGTCATTGGACTGATTACAGAATTTGACATTAATGCCGATGTCCTTGTATCTCTGGCGCTGATCGCTTCTATCTGCATCGGAGAAGATTTTGCTGCCGGTGAAGTGGCATTTATCATGCAGTTAGGTGCTTTGTTAGAAGAACTGACTGTTGCAAAAGCCCGGGCTGGAATTGAAAAACTGGTGCGGCTGACACCCCAGACTGCAAGACTGGTTAAAGGTGGCACTGAAACCATAGTCGCTGCAACGGATGTGTCTGTAGATGATATTCTCCGCGTCCTTCCTGGTGAGACCATTCCTGTAGACGGCGTGATCATTTCCGGAAATACATCTGTAAACCAGGCCGTTATGACCGGTGAGTCTCTTCCTGTTGATAAAACGATAGGGGATGAAGTTTCCTCCGGTACTGTAAACCAGTTTGGTACCTTTGAAATGAAAGCCACCAAGGTTGGTGAAGACAGCTCCATTCAGCGCATGATCCGCCTGGTGCAGTCAGCAGATGCAGGAAAGGCAAAGATCGTAGGTCTGGCTGACCGTTTTGCAACCTGGATCGTTGTGATCGCATTAAGCGCTGCCGCCCTTACCTGGCTGTTTACCGGCCAGATCATCCGTGCAGTTACCATTCTTGTTGTTTTCTGCCCCTGTGCCCTGGTTCTGGCTACTCCTACAGCGATTATGGCTGCCATCGGAAATGCCACAAGACATGGTTTCTTAGTCCGTGAAGGAGATGCTCTGGAAAAACTGGCAAAGGTATCAAAGATCACCTTCGATAAAACAGGTACTTTACCATGTGGTACTCCAAAGGTGCTTGCTGCTTACAGCGCACATCCTGGATACTCTAACGATGATATCTACCGCTTCTGCGCCGGAGCAGAGCAGCATTCTGAGCATCCTCTTGGAAAAGCTGTACTTAACTGTTTTAAGCAGGAATATGGCGCTGTTCCTGCTGCAGATGATTTTCATATGATCCCCGGCCGGGGTGTCTCTGCCTTAGTAGAAGGCAAAATGATACTGGCAGGAAATATGGAAATGATGGGAGAAAACAAGATCTCTTTTAATCAGGATATTACAGAAAAAGCGGAGGGCTTCCTTGCCCAGGGATGTACTGTGATCTATGTGGCTTTTGACGGCATTCTGGCTGGTTTCCTGGCTCTTTCTGATACGGTGCGCAGTGAAAGTGCTCCTATGATCGGACGGCTTCACGGTCTGAATGTGGTACCTGTCCTTCTTACAGGGGATCATGAAAATGCAGCCGCTGCTATTGCCGGACAACTCCATATAAAAGAAGTACGTGCAAACTGTCTTCCAGAAGACAAGCTTACATTTATCCGCTCCTGTCAGGAGAAGAAAGAACTGGTATGTATGATCGGAGATGGCGTCAATGATGCCCCTGCATTAAAAGCAGCTGATGTAGGCATTGCCATGGGCGGCGTTGGAAGTGATATTGCAGTAGATGCAGCAGATATTGCGTTGGTAGATGACGAAGTAAAGGAAATTCCGCATCTGGTGGCTCTTTCCAAACGGATGATGACTACGATCAAGATCAACATGGCCTTCTCCATGGCACTGAATTTCCTGGCTATTACACTGGCTATTACCGGAAAATTAAATCCTGTTGTGGGAGCGCTGGTACATAATGCGGGATCTGTACTGGTTATTACCAATTCGGCACTGCTTTTGAAGTGGAAACTGAGATCTCTTCCTGGATCATAACTTTTATCGTGAATATAACCTCTATAACCTGCGAAAGGCCCATGCCGCTGCCGTATTGGCAGACTGCATGGACCTTTTTCTTGTATTTGCAAACTCACAAACCCGCGCTTATACGCTTACCTGCCTGCTTACGCAGGCTGTTTGTTCGCCTGTCTCTTGTTTTTATTTGCTTTCGTCGTCAAATGTATATGGCTTGATCTGACGTACAACGTCCATAATCGTGCCGTCACGTGCTTCGATGATACCTACTACTCTGTCTCCAAACTGAACCTTCTCCGGCTCGCCTACGATAGAGTATGCGATATCACGCAGCTCTTCAATG
>JBNMGK010000220.1:0-4954 GCA_050872205.1 Enterocloster sp. | reverse complement strand
GGTTCCAGCTGTATTTGAGGGCTGGAAGATGCTGTTTTTGTATCTCATCCCTTATTTTGTGATCGGCTGGGATATCCTTTATAAGGCAGTGAGAAATATTAAAAATGGTCAGATTTTTGATGAAAATTTCCTGATGGCAGTTGCTACCATTGGCGCCTTTGGAGTAAATGAGTATTCTGAGGCAGTAGCTGTTATGTTGTTTTATCAGGTTGGTGAGCTGTTCCAGAGTTATGCAGTAAACCGTTCCCGTCAGTCTATTTCGGATCTGATGGATATCTGCCCGGAATATGCCAATATTGAGGAAGACGGGCAGTTAAAGCAGGTGGACCCGGATGATGTGGAAGTTGGCGATATCATCGTGATCAAGCCTGGTGAGAAGATCCCGTTAGACGGTAAAGTTGTTTTTGGTGAGTCCATGGTAGATACTTCCGCACTGACTGGTGAGTCTGTTCCAAGAAGAGTGAAGGAAGGGGACGATCTGGTAAGCGGCTGTGTGAACGGAAATGGGCTTTTGAGAGCAGAGGTTACTAAAGAGTTTGATGATTCTACTGTAGCCAAGATCCTGGAGCTGGTGGAAAATGCCAGCAGCAAAAAGGCTCATGTGGAGAATTTTATTACCAGGTTTGCAAGGTATTATACTCCGGCAGTAGTAATTGGCGCAGTTGTGCTGGCTGTGATCCCGCCTCTGTTTTTAGGACAGTCATGGGTTGAATGGGTACGCAGGGCATGTACATTCCTGGTTATTTCCTGTCCGTGCGCACTGGTTATCTCGGTTCCTATGAGTTTCTTCTCTGGTATTGGCGCGGCTTCTAAGAAGGGCGTTCTGGTGAAGGGAAGCAATTATCTGGAGACTATGTCAAAGCTGCATACGGTGGTGTTTGATAAGACTGGTACGCTGACTAAGGGTGAGTTTAAGGTAGCGGAGATCCATAGTGTAGCTGAGAATGTGGCTGGAAATAATGGAAATGATGTAGAGGCCAGAAGTGAAAAGCAGAGTGCGGTCCTGGAACTGGCTGCGTTGGCGGAAAGCTATTCAGATCATCCAATCTCACGGTCTATCAGGGATGCCTGGGGGAAGGAACTGGATCAGAACAGATTAAGTGATGCCGAAGAGATCTCCGGTTATGGCATGAAAGTTAAGATCGATGGGAAGACCGTGCTTGCTGGTAATGGAAAGCTGATGGATAGGGAAGGAATTTCTTATACGGAGTGTGCTTCTGTTGGTACGGTTGTGTATGTGGCAGAGGATGGAAAGTTTCTGGGATCTATTGTTATTGCGGATGGTATTAAGGATGGTGTAAAGGACGCCATTCGGAACCTGAAGCGGGCCGGTGTTTCTAAGACTGTGATGCTGACTGGTGATAAGCGCAATGTGGCTGAGGCAGTAGCGAAGGAGATCGGACTGGATGAGGTTCATGCTGAGCTGCTTCCTGGTGATAAGGTGGATGCAGTGGAAACACTGATGAAGTCACTTCCGGGAAGCGGAAAACTGGCTTTTGTTGGTGACGGTATTAATGATGCGCCGGTGCTTTCCAGAGCGGATGTGGGAATTGCCATGGGAAGTATGGGATCAGATGCGGCGATTGAGGCTGCAGATGTGGTGCTTATGGATGATGATCCTAGAAAGATCGCGGATATTGTTAGGATCTCCAGAAAGACCATGGGAATCGTTATGCAGAATATTGTGTTTGCGCTGGGAGTTAAGTTTGTGGTATTGGCCATGGGCGCTTTTGGTGTGGCGAATATGTGGGAAGCGGTGTTTGCGGATGTTGGAGTTTCAGTGATCGCGATTTTGAATGCTATGAGGGCGTTGCGGGCTTAGAAAGTCTGAGGCGCGAAAGGCTGGAAATTGGCAGGCGTGAGGTTGTGAGTCGTGAAAGAAACGGCCTTACATTTCACTTATCATTGTCCACTGGCTTTCGACATGCACCTGTTCGCCTGCATCGGACTTTGTCCGCTGCATTCGGACAGCTGCGCTCAAGATGTGGACAATCGATAAGTGAAATGACGGCCTGTGTATTGGCAATAATAGATAAGCAAAGAATATTTTTGACATTTTTGCAGATGCGTGATAATATGATTATAGAAAAGGTACTACCGATAGATGGCTAGTCCACATACTTATTGATTAAAAAATAACCGTTCAGTTTGCGAGGCTGGGACGGTTATTTTTGTGTCTTATTATCTTTAGCGATTTAAGCATTTACTGATAGTAGCGATGACTTTTGCTATGTCTAATGGCTTTGACAGATGTTCGGTCATGCCTGCTTCTTTGGATTCCTGGATGTCTTCTACGAAGGCATTGGCGGTCATGGCTATGATAGGGATAGTTTTGGCATCGGGAAGATCCAGGGAGCGGATCTTGCGGGTGGCCTCGTAGCCGTTCATCAGGGGCATCATTACATCCATAAGAATAACGTCAAAGGTGTGGGGACGATTTTCTGTAAACGTGTATACAGCCTGCTGACCGTTATAGGCTTTGGTGACAATGGCACCGGCATCTTTCAGGAAGGTTTCGGCGATCTCCATGTTAAGGTCGTTATCTTCTACAAGAAGGACACGGACACCGGAAATATTGTTTTTATGGGCATCTGTTTCATCGTTTCGGATATCTTCTTTTTTGGCGATATCGAAGGGCAGTGAGATAGTAAATACAGAACCTTCGTCTTCTTTACTTTGAACATCAATGGTGCCGTCCATTTTTTCAACAAGCTGCTTTACAATAGACATTCCCAGGCCAGTTCCTTCATAGGAACTGTTTACACCTGTATGCTCTCTGGAAAATGGCTCAAACAGGTGCTCTAAGAATTTTTCACTCATACCAATGCCCGTATCGGAGATAGTGATAGTATAGAGAACCTGGTTTTCTCCCAGCTTTTTGTATTCCGCGGAGCAGAATATTTTACCATTTTTCTTATTGTATTTAATGGAATTGCTAAGTATATTGATGAAGATCTGCCGTACATGGAGCGGGCTTCCCCATACATATTTCTTCACCTGCCATTCTATAGTCGTTCAAAATTTCCAAATTTTGTAAGTGTATATTATAGTATAGCACACAGAGGCACTAAATCATAAGGAATAATAATTATTTATAAAAAATCCTGCAACATTTTAAGATCCTCATCTGTATATAAGGTAGAAGGCCAATAAGGCCTGATATTTCATAGATAAGAAAGGAATTATAAAGATGAGAAAAATAATGTTAGTTTTAATGTGTGCAGCAATGACTTCCATAACAGCATGTGGAGCAAAAGAACCAGTGACTACAGAGGTAACAAAAACAGTGATAGAAACCAAAATAGCAGAAGAACAAGAAATGATTGAAGAAACTGTGGGTATGCCAAATCCCTGGACAGATCATAAAACACTGGAGGAAGCACAGGATAATGTAGGATTTTCTATCACAGTGCCAGAAAAGCTGGATGGTTATACACAGACCATGATCCAGACACTGGATAAAGAAATCATCCAGGTATTTTACCAAAAAGAAGGCCAGTCTGACTCTGAAATTCTTGTCCGCAAAGGCATTGGCTCCGATGATATTAGTGGGGATTACAATACATACAATGAAAAAGTACAGCGGGATATAAATAAATATGATGTAACAGAACAGGGCAACGATGGAAAAGTTATGCTGGCAACATGGACCGATGCAGGCTATACTTACTCTGTAAGCACTCCAGGGATCAGTGAGAGTGAAATGGAAAATATTATCCAGCAGATAAAATGATGAGGATAGAGGATCCAGACAATGAACAGCATCAGCAATATCGGCATTTTTCCGGAAATAAGCGGCAGATTTACATGGCAGACATTATTAGATGATATTATTGGCAATATTGCATACCTGTTTACATCCATACTGCCAACAAAAGCAATAAAAGCAGAAAAAGCCCCCGCAGGTACTTTGCAAAACGTATCATCTATAGAAAAGATATTGGATAATTATGGTAATGCAATTCTTCGGCTTGCATACTCCTACCTCCATAACATAAGCGATGCAGAAGATATTTTACAGGATACCCTTATAAAATATATGCAGTCAGCTCCCATTTTCCTTACCGAAGGCCATAAAAAAGCATGGCTTCTTCATGTAGCAGCCAACTTAAGCAAAAACAAAATAAATTATAACAAGATCCGGGAAACAGACGAACTGGAAGAAACACTGGTGGCAGAAGAAAGAGAAGATCTGTCCTTTGTGTGGGAAGCGGTAAAAGCATTGCCGGAAAAATACAGAGAAGTGATCCACCTTTACTATCAGGAAGGTTATCCCACAAAAGAGATCAGCAAGATCCTGAACCGCAACGAAAGTAGCGTCCGGTCCGACCTGAAACGAGGAAGAGAAGCACTGAAAAAAGTATTAAAGGAGACGTATGACTTTGAGTAGATCATATCATGAGATCATGGAAAAAATAGAAGTTACCGATGAAATGCGCACCCGAATACTGAATAATGTATCCGAACAAGTATTCAAGACTCCACACAAGGTGGTCACACTCCTGCATTTGCGGAAAATGGCATCCATTGCTGCCTGCATCGCACTCCTGTTTATTGGTGGAACCATGATAAAAAATGCATTTTACCCATCATCCCCATCCCCTGATCAGGAAATGGTGGGAGGAGTATACGGCATGGAAGAATGCAAGTCTCTTACAGAACTGACCCAAAAAGCCGGTTTTGACATAAAAAATATTCCTGAAACAGACATACCGTTTAAGGTCACAACAACCACCTATTTGTGGTGTTGGAATGAATTTGCCCAGATCGTATACGAGGGAACAGATAATTCCCTGACTTATAGAAAAACCAAGGGAACAGATGATATTTCCGGCGATTACAACCAATACGACCAGGTATTAGATAAGGTTGTAAATGGTATTGATGTTACGATAAAAGGAAACAATGATAAATATTATCTTGTAATCTGGCATACAAAGGATTATTCATATTC
>JBNMGK010000335.1:0-3249 GCA_050872205.1 Enterocloster sp. | reverse complement strand
TGCTTTCTGGCCCGTTATGGCGGTGATGAGTTTGTTATCATCAAGGAACATACAAGCCCCGATGACTTAAAGCAGATGGACAAACGGTTAAATCAGCTTGTCCAGGAATACAACAGCCGCGCTTCCCTTCCTTTAAGCTATGCGGTAGGATACGAAGTCAGCTACCGGAATCATTATTTTATGATTAATGATCTGATGCAGGCAGCTGATAAAAACATGTATCAGGACAAATTTTATAAGAAAATGAACGCCTTAAAGGATGAACTGCCTGCTTCTTCCCAGCCTGCTTCTGTGATCCCTACAGTTCCTACGGATTTTCTGGCTGATAAGATCCGCCAGTTTCAGTCCGGTGCAAAAGACATTCACCCTATTGCCCTGGTTTCTACGGATATTGAGAACTTTCATTATATTAATGATAAATATGGTTATCCCATGGGAAATGAGATCTTAAATATTTTATATGAAGAGCTTGCTGCCAGTTCTTTTTCCCTTTTTACCATACGCTTCTTCTCTGACGTGTTTATCACCATTGCGGATATGAAGGAACTGACCCCCATGGAGCTTTCGGAACAGGTGCAGGCTCTGGATCATAAAATCTGCAGCCGGATTCGTGATACTTACCATATAAGCTTTTTCCGCACTAATTCCGGTATCTGTCTGATGCAGGATAAAAACCAGAACCCTGAAACCATCATTTCCTGCACCAATATTGCAAGACGTATGGCAAAGAAAATGATCTCCCATACCTGTGTGTATTCTGACGAGATCGATCACCAGGAAAAAATGCAGGCGGAGATCCTTCATTCTTTCCATCAGGCACTGGAAAATCAGGAATTCCAGATCTATTTTCAGCCAAAGGTACAGTCACAAACAGGAACGATCACCAGTGCTGAAGCTTTAGTCCGCTGGATCCGGAACGGCAAACTTTTATGGACACCGGACACTTATATCCCTCTTTTTGAGCAAAATGGTTTTATCATTGATCTGGACTACTATATTTATGAAAAAGCTTTTTCCTGGATCCAGAATTTACCTTTTCCTGTTCCAGAAGGCTTCCGTTTTTCCTTAAACGTTTCACCAGTCCATTTTGAACAGCCCCAGGTCTTCATCCACAAGGTATGGGAACTGATCGATGCTTATAAGATTTCCCCTTCTCTTCTCACTTTTGAGATCACGGAGTCTACCTACGTAAATAACAGAGAAGCGGTAAACCAGGTCATCCGAAGTTTTAAACAGCGCCAGATCCAGATCTCCATGGACGATTTTGGTTCCGGCTACTCTTCTTTAAATACCTTAAAGGACCTGCTTTTTGATGAGGTAAAGATCGACCGGAAGTTTTTAGGGGATACACTTACAGAAAACGCCCGGATCGTGCTCCAGGAGATCTTCCACATGCTGAAGCGTATGGACAAATCCATCGTATGTGAAGGAGTGGAGACCCAGGAGATCGCTGATTTTCTGAAAGAAGAAGGCTGCTCTGAAATACAGGGATTTCTGTATTACCGGCCTATGTGCTGTGACGATTTTGAAAAACTGATGCAGGAGAAATTTGCAGCGTAACACGACAATTGCCGATTTCTGCTTCACTATGTTTCTTCCTTACTGCCATTAAAAAGATCCCCCGGCATCTGTCGGAGGATCTTTTTCTTTACAAACCCAGAACGCGCTATTGGCACATTCTCACTTTTTATTTCTTTTCTACGTCTGTATAATACAGATGTCTTGGAAGTCCATCTGTCATGATCGGGGTAAGCTCTGCCTGGATCAGAGGACGGATATAATTTACGAACTCTTCTGTTACATAATCGCCAGTTTCATTGATCCAGTTTCTCGGAACCTTCTTCTCTACATTTGCGATCTTGTGTACGTCATAAATGTCGGTAACACAGATATATGGATCATCAGAAACTCTCTTTAAGATGATCATCTTGCCTGTTTCGCCTTCAAATGCTTCCTTTACAGCAGCACCGCCTACCTGATAAGCTTCTGTAATATCCACTCTGGATACGATATGGGAAGCACATCTTTGCAGGGAGTTAAACTCAATGGCTCTGGTCTTGCAGCCTACTTCGCGGTTGATCTTTTCAGCCAGGAAACGGGCGGTTCCAGTCAGCTGCTTGTGTCCAAATGCATCTACGAAATCAATACCATCTGTAAGTTCACATACATATCTGCCGTCTGCAGTCTTCACACCCTCTGATACTGCTACTACTACAGATTTTTTCTTCTTATGAAGCTCTGCTACCTTCTTCATAAATTCATCTACATCAAAGGTAACCTCTGGCAGGAAGATCATATCCGGTCCTTCGCAGTCCTCACATTTTGCCAAAGCTGCAGCGCCGGTCAGCCAGCCTGCATTTCGTCCCATGATCTCTAAAATAGTCACATTCTGCTGGTCATATACCAGTCCGTCACGGATGACTTCCTTTGTAATAGAACCAATGTATTTTGCAGCGCTTCCGTAACCAGGGGTATGGTCTGTAGCTGCCAGGTCATTGTCAATGGTCTTTGGTACACCCATAAAACGGATATTGCTTCCGTTTAACAGGGAATAATCGGAAAGTTTTTTAATGGTATCCATGGAGTCATTTCCTCCGATATAGAAGAAATACTCGATCTCAAGTTTATTTAAAATGTCAAATATCTTGTCGTAAATCTCTCTGTCCTGTGAAATATCCGGCAATTTGAAACGGCAGGAACCTAAGTAAGCGGAAGGTGTTCTCTTTAAAAGCTCAATATCCAGGTCGTTTTTAATATGGTCATCTAAGTCCACATAACGCTCCTGTAAAAGTCCCTGGATGCCGTGGAGCATGCCATATACTTTGTTTGCACCTCTGTCCTTTGCTGTTTTAAATACGCCTGCAAGGCTTGAATTAATGACTGCTGTAGGGCCTCCGGACTGTCCTACGATCACATTGCCTCTTATACCATTCATTTTGAAATACCTCCCATATTTTTGTAAGCGCTTACACTTATATTTTTCATTGTAATACAAGACCAGGCAATTGGCAAGTAATTTCAATTACAATTTTTTTTAGGTTTTTACAATTTTTTTGTTGATAATTTTTGCCATATTTGGTACAATCATTTTAGAGCGTTATCTACATTTTTAACAAACGCATATTTATTGTGCATATGGCACATCCCAACGGCCGGCTTTGCGGAGCAAAACGGCCGAAATGCGAAGCTGAGCGGTCGCCGCACCTTTGATTATTAACACAGCCTCAGTGATAATAAGTGTATTCATCC